>JBJEQG010000026.1:0-24994 GCA_051881635.1 Acutalibacteraceae bacterium | reverse complement strand
GGTAACTTCATTATACCAAATTCGGGGCAGATTTTCTTCTATTTTTTCATCGAACTCACATTAAATAATACAATTATATTGGGTTTTCAGATACGCTCTAATTTACGGATAAGCTCTTAAGATACAGAGAGAAAAGGTAAGGAGGAACGCTAGAATAAAAAATGAAGAGGTTGATTATTCCCAAAATAAATTCAATACACTTCGGTGGGAAATGGTTCATGATTGGTTTCTTGATTGGAGGAATTGCTCCAATATTACTCTGGCTGGTATTCCATATTTTTCTGTGGCAGTTGTGTGTTGTTGGAGGAATTATAATTGTGGGATTTATCGTTATTTTTGCAATTGAGATGCATCAGGATTCTGGGAAAGTACCATATTATGAACGACATTTAAAGGATACAATTCCCTTTAATCCTAAAAAACAATATGCAGTAATTCGTTGTTCCATATGTACAGGAGAGCAGGTTGCTGGGTTTAAAAGTATTGAGGATGGACATTTTACCGAGGTTATGTTGATAAAAACAAAGGAAGATGAAAGAAGATTTAAACAAATATATGATATTGAAACAGTAAAGAAAGAATACTAGGGCTTGTCTGAAAACAAAAAGATAGAAGATGTATAATAGAATAAAAAGCAACGGAGGACAAAAAATGTTAGTAAGAAGATACGAAATCAGCGATGAACAATGGGAACAGATAAAAGATATGTTTCCAAGAGCCAGGACAGACAGACCGCCTATGTAAAAGCACACCCACAAAATGCATGGGCTAAAAAAGGGCTGTAAATTCGGAAAGTAACCAGTTTATCGGAGTTAGCAGAGGCGGTAAAAACACAAAAATACATGCTGTTGTTAATGGATTGGGGAATTTGTTACATTTTCTTCTTAGTGGTGCTCAATTACACGATTGCAAGGCGGCCATTCCCTTACTTTCAAAACTTGAAATAAGCAATAGTAATTTTCTTGCCGACCGAGCATATGGAACTGATGAAATAAGAACATATATTTCAGAAAACGATGCTGAATATACAATTCCTCCAAAAAGCAATAACTCTAAACCTTGGCATTGCGATTATTAGAGATATAAAGAAAGACATCTTGTAGAATGTTTTTTCAATAAAATCAAAGCTTTCAGGAGTGTTGCCATTCGCTATGATAAGCTGGCATCTTCATTTCTTGCTTTTGTTTACATCGCTTCTATTTGGCTTTTATCTAAATAGTACAATTATGTTGAGTTTTCAGATAAGCCCTATATTTGGAACAGGCGAAGGATTTGCTTGCTAGGGCAGCTTGGGCATTCAGCCCAAGCAGTAAGGTTGATTTGATTGTGCAGAAGGCAATCATTGACAGGCAGTACGATATATATCAGCTGAATTTAGTACTGTTCCAATATACGAATGAGATACTTGGAGTGTAATTCAATGCTGACAGAAAGAAAGGTAGATAAGAATGAGTTTAAAGGGATTAAGCTGCTACCAAACATCTATATCAACAACTTTTAATTATGCAATTCCCGTAAATGAACAGCTTGTTTTGGTGAAAAATGCTGGTTTTACACATGTCTCATTAGGAATGAATTATGAGCATAGTCAAATATTAAATGAAGAGTCCCTGAATAGTCTGGTTAAACTACTTAATGAACTGGATTTGATGGTGGATACTGTTCATGGGTATGATTTGGATAAAGAAGATGCTATTGAGGTAAATAAAATAGTTGCAGAAGCCGCAAATAAATTGAAAGCAGGCATAGTCGTGGTTCATTGTTCTGATTTTTGGTTTAATGATACAGAATATGAAACAAAAGAGAAAATTGTTAGAGAGAGGATTTGTTCTTTAGAGGAGATTGCCAAAGAAAACGGAATTAGATTTGCACTTGAAAATGTTGTACCGGGCAAGCCAACTATGTTGTGCGAGCAAATGATAGAAATTGGGAATCCACGTTATATAGGATTTTGCTATGATTCCTCTCATGATCAAATAGATGGTCCAAATAATATGGAGCTGTTGAAAAGGCAAAAGGAAAGACTTATTGCAATACATATATCTGACCGAATCAAAGAATTTGTTGATCATGTTATTCCGGGAGAGGGCTTTATTCATTTTGATGAAATTATTCCTTTGTTAAGGGAGAGTACATTTAAGGGACCTGTGTTAATGGAGGTCGAGATGACACATTCTAAATATAAAGATGTGAATGAGTTTTTAATTATGGCAAATAATTCGGCGCAGAATATTGCAAAGGAAATATGCCGATGAAGAATAAGACTGCCAGACATGAGAGTATGGAGAAATAGATAAATATGAACTTGTCGAGATGTAAATAGGAAGGAGTGCCGGGATTGGGTAATCCGTTACACTTTCTTATTAGTGGCGGTCAATTACACGATTGCAAGGCAGCCATTCCCTTATTGGAATTTAAACAACGGCTTTAATCCAAGTGATGATATTGTAACAGTTTATTTACTCATTCAAAAACTCTGTGGCTTTGCAGTTTTATATTGAAATTTTTGTTTGATTGTGATATAATAATCTCATCTACAAATCGGAATTATTGAATGATAAATTCCAACTCTACATCCATCCTACGGAGCGTGGGTTCCAATTCATATTGTAAAATGATATAATTATTCCATGAGAATATAAATCATCAGAAACTATGAATGGAGATAAACAATGAATCAAATTAAGATAGGAAAATTTATTGCCGAGCGTAGAAAAGAACATGGCTTTTTACAAAAAGACATTGCGGCAAGATTAGGAATAAGCGAAAAGACGGTTTCAAAGTGGGAGTGTGGAAACGGGCTGCCTGAAGTTGTTTATATGGAACCTTTGTGTCGGATACTTGGTATAACAGTTAATGAATTATTGGCAGGAGAATCTATACCGATTTTGGAATTGATGAGTTTGATTGATATGTCATGTCTGGAATTGGTTAAACAATTAGAATTTGAACAATTGCGAATGCGCATATACAAACTCTACGACATTGAGATTGAAACAATGGAAACATCCGAGAATGGTGCAGGTGGATTAACCTATTTCATAACTGCGGGCGGCCAAAAGTATGTTGTAAAGTATCCGTCCGATAATGAAATGAATCATCCCGAAATGGAGATAAAGGTTTGTGAAATGCTTTTAAAGAAAGGTATTCCTGTTTGCAGATTCATTTCCAATAAGCATGGAAAAATGCTTTCAACAGATGAGAACGGAAGAAGATTTACCGTTCAGCATTTCTATGAGGGAATCACATATGCCTACAATGAAGCGTCCGAGAATATGCAGAAAGTATCGGCAGTTTTATTGGCAAAGATACATGGAGCCATGAAGGATATGGAGAATATGCCGATTGGTATAGGTGGAGATTTTTTTGTATACAGAAAACCTGAATATATGAAGGATACTTATATTGATACTTTGCAGCAAGCTGTAGATAATGGTGATAATGATATTGCAAATGCAATTCGTTCCAATATGAGAATTGTCGAGTCTATGCCTACATATGAGTTTGATATAAACAAGTTCAGTTGCGGGAACACCCATGGCGATTACATGATCTCACAGCTCATATGGCTTGATGATAAGGTAAATGGAATTATTGATTGGACTTGTGCTTGCAAGCATCCATATATATGGGAGATTGTCAGATCCTATGTCTTTATGGCACCGGAGGTCAAGCAAGGAGAAATCAATATAGAGGCTTTAATTCGCTATATTGTTAATTATATGGAATTCAGTTTGTTAAACACCTATGATATAGAAAACGCGGGAAAACTATTCTATTACTTTTTGGCTGTTTGCAATTTCTATGGTCAATATTACGATTCAATTTCCAAGAACAGATATATTTATTTAAAACAGGCTGATATGTCATCAAGACTTCTTGTGTGGTTCGAAAAGCATATTGATGAATTGAATGAAAAACTTTGTGAATTAAGTATGCAGATTACTAATCAAAAGAAATTGTTTGTTTTTTATGATTCAGAAGGTCGTTTGGTACAGTATCCATGCAAGAAATCTCTGAGAATTATAGCCCTCATAAAGATAGCGGACTGTTTTGATAAAGATAGAAAATACACCGAAAAAGAAGTAAATGAAATAATCAGGCAAAATATTTCCTTTTCGGATTTTGCACTTATCCGCAGAGAAATGTTTCAACAAAAGTTGATAGGCAGATTAAGCGATGGTTCAGAGTATTGGCGAGAGTACTGAAAGGTAAATATATTATTTCATTTGTGCAAGGTTTTTGAATGAGTAAATAAATTACGAACAAAACCAATTCATAACAATTTTATCAAGATAGAGTATGAAAGAAATATTTGAAATTTTATCAGAGAAAGGGTTGTTATGTATGTCAGTGAGAGGTACAGTATATTTGTATTGGAAGACAAATCCAGAATGGTATGATTACGATGAAAACGAAAAAGAATATTTAACAGATAAAGCACCCAAAGAAGCAAAAGAATCGTTTGAAAAGTATCTTGCTTTAAGACAGAAAGAAAAAGAAACAGGTACAAAAATATTTTAAACTGCTATAAATATCTTTGAAAATGAGGTAGTGATATGAAAAGTAATTGGCACAAAAAATTATTCCGAGAGGATAAATTTGGAAGAAAGTGGTATTGCAAACACACAAGACTCGGGCTTGTAAGGAAAGAAAAGATACTTGGTAAAAAAGCATGGCAACACAGTGAAAACGATATGCTGAAAGAATACAGTTATTAAGCACTCGGAAACGGGTGCTTTTTCATACTCTAAGCAAATATATCCAAATGAATTATGATAAATTTAACCTGTAAACTGAATTTTTGAAGTTTTTAAACTCATGATTAAATAATGTTAAATCATTTACAAAACCACAAGTATGATGTATAATACATACCAAAGATAAAAAGAAAAGTATATCTATGCGTCCAAAAAATGGAGTAATTCCATAACATAATATTAACTATGATGTTGGGCGAAACATTTAATAGTAAAAATTGATACGGTAACAAAATAAAATGGAGGGAAAAATATGGAGCAGGAAACACAAAATCAAATTTTGCCCGTTTTGGCAATGCGGGATATGGTTGTTTTTCCAAAAAGTCTGTTTCATTTTGATGTTGTGCGTCCAAAGTCGACAGCGGCTGTTGTGGATTGTATAAAAAATGATAAGCTGATATTTATTGTTTCACAAAAAGACCCTGCCGCTCCGTCACCCGATAGCGAAGATTTATATACAGTCGGTACGGTAGCAAAGGTACATCAGGCGTTAAGATATAACAATAACAATATTTTGCGTGTGGTTGTTGAGGGTTTGTATCGTGCCAAAATTGTTCAATATACAGATAATCAAAGTTATTTTGAGGCAGAGGTCGAGGAAATCAAAATACCAAAAATCTCAATGGATACTCAGGTTATGGCGGAACTGCTGCATATGCAGGTTCAGTTTGATTTGTATGTTGCCGCCATGCCGCATATAGCACCGGATATTATAGCCCGTGAACGCACAATCGAAAACATTGGAGAACGCACGGATTATATTGCCGATAATATGATTGAAAGCGTAAGGACAAAACAAAAACTTTTGGAAGAACCGAATCCCAGAAATCGTATGATTATTTTGGCACAATTCCTAAAAGAAACTCTTGAAATTCAAAAGATAGAACAGAGGATTGAGTCGCAGGCAAAAAAAGCAATGGACGACAACCAAAAAGCCTATATTCTGAAAAATAAAATGGCAGCTATTAAAAAAGAATTGCAGACAGTTTCTCCCGATGAATATTTGCCTGAGGAAAACGAAACGGAAATTTATCTCCAAAAGATTGCCGAGTTGAATTTGCCGGAGGAGCATACCAAAAAGCTGAAAGCCGAAGTCACCCGTTTGGGTTATATGAATGCGTCATCACAGGAAGCAAGCGTTATTCGCACTTATTTGGATACGGTTCTAGCATTGCCGTGGAATACCTTGTCTAAGGAAAATAAAAACCTCAAAAAAATAAGAGCTGTTTTGGATAAGGCTCATTATGGTATGGACAAAGTTAAGGAAACCATTGTTGAAAATTTGGCGGTTCACCGTCTAAATCCCGAAGCGAATGCGAATATCTTGTGTTTGGTTGGCCCTCCCGGTGTCGGCAAAACCTCGATTGCCCGTTCAATTGCTAAGGCAACGGGACGGGAATACCGCCGTATTGCGTTAGGTGGTATTCATGATGAGTCCGAAATTCGTGGACATCGCCGTACATATGTTGGGGCAATGATGGGACGCATTATGTATGAGATTTCTCAGGCGAAAACCAAAAATCCATTGATATTGCTTGATGAAGTTGATAAGCTCGGAAATGATATTCACGGCGACCCGACCTCAGCTTTATTGGAAGTTTTGGACAGAGAGCAAAACCATACATTCTATGACCATTATGTTGATATGCCATTTGACCTAAGCAAAGTTATGTTTATCACAACGGCTAATGATGCATCAATGATTTCCGCACCTTTGAAGGACAGAATGGATATTTTGACTTTGGAGAGTTATACAAGAGAAGAAAAATTCCATATAGCCAAGCAACATCTTTGGGCAAAACAGCTTGAACGCAGCGGTTTGAACGGAAAGCAGTTGAAGATTACGGACGAGGCTATTTATATGATTATCGACGGCTATACCCGTGAAGCTGGTGTTCGTACTTTGGAACGCACACTTGAAAAAATCATGCGAAAGGTTGCCGTTGAGATTTTGAGCGAGGATTTTAAACCCATAAAAATAACAAAATCCATGCTTGAAAAATATCTCGGTGCGGTAAAATACCGCCGTGAAACAACAAACGGAAAAGATGAAATCGGTGTTGCTACGGGTTTGGCATGGACTTCTGTCGGGGGAGAAACATTACCCGTTGAAGTTGCGGTTATGGAGGGAACAGGCAAGCTGAAACTGACAGGTTCGCTTGGTGATGTTATGAAAGAGTCTGCTGAAACAGCATATACCTGTGTGCGTTCTCATGCTAAAAGTCTGGGTATTCAGGAAGATTTCTATAAAACAAAGGATATTCATATCCATGTACCCGAAGGTGCAGTGCCGAAAGACGGTCCGTCCGCAGGTATTACTATGGCAACGGCGATTGCGTCCGCTCTCAGTGGTACGGCAGTGCGTCATGATGTTGCCATGACAGGCGAAATTACATTGCGTGGGCGTGTTTTGCCGATTGGCGGACTGAAAGAGAAAACCATAGCGGCATATCGCTATGGTGTAAATACAGTGATTATTCCAAAAGACAACGAAAGTGATTTGGAAGAAATTGACCCAACCGTCAAAGAGGCGTTGACATGGGTTATTGCCGAAAATATAGATACCGTTTTTGAAACGGCGTTTGTTCATGCGGAAAACAGTGGGGAGGTATAACTCTATGAATTTTCATATAGCGGAATTTCAGGCGGCGTATGGTCTTTCTAAACAACTGCCGCCCTCAGCCGAACCTGAGATTGTTTTTTCGGGGCGTTCCAATGTCGGCAAATCGTCCCTGATCAATAAATTGCTCTATCGTAAGTCGATTGCCCGTGTCAGTGCCACACCGGGAAAGACAGCAACCATAAACTTTTTTTCGCTTACCGGAGCAAAATTGGTTGACCTGCCCGGCTATGGCTATGCAAAGGTATCCCAAAGCGAGAAAAAGCGTTGGGCAGAGCTTGTGGAAGGGTATTTTGCCCAAGAGCGTGATATTCGCCTGATTGTTCAGATTTGCGATATGCGTCACTGTCCGTCTGACGAAGATATGGATATGTTGCGTTTTTTGGAAAACAGCGGTTTTAATTATATCGTTGCGATGACAAAAATGGATAAATTAAAACCGACACAGAAAAAAAAGCGTTTGGAGGAAATTCCCAAAGAATTGGCGGAATTTCCAAATTTGCGTTGGTATGCGTGTTCGTCCGAAAACGGCGAAGGTGTTGACACGCTGAGAACGCTTATTGAACAGGCGGTCGAGGGAAAAACGGAGGAATAAAAAAGATGTCTATTTTGATTAAAGATACAACCCGTGAAGAACGGGAAGAAATTGTACGAAAAGCACTTTACGGTGATGAAAACGACTTTTTCAATAGCTGTGACGGTATCGGCGGCGGTCGAATCGAAGAAATTTATAAACCGTATATTGACGGCAAAAAGGAGATTGCTGAGATTAACGCCGAATATCACGGCAGCCTTGTTCATGCCTAAAATCCCGTAGACATTATTGCGTTTTAAAATTTAGGTCAAGCCTTTTTAAAGGCTTGCGGTTTCCAAAGATATTTTGCCAGCGGCGGCTCGCCGCCCTTTGGTGGGGTTTGGGGCAACGCCCCAAAAGTCCGTTTTTTCAAAAAATAAAGGATTTCCGATTGTGTTTCGGAAATCCTTTTGTTATATATATTGCTTTTAGTTTACTCTTTTGCTCCATAAGCGGCAAGATAGCTTTTCATAGATTCCAAATACTCTTTACCGTCTACAATTCCGTCCTCAATAGCTTTGATAATATCCTTAATTGTAACAATCGAATAAACCTTAACGCCGAACTCATCATAAGCTGACTGTACGGCACTTTTGTCGCTGTCCAATGCTTTTTCCATACGGTCAACAGTGATAACCATGCCTGTTACATTGACATCGGCAGCACTTTTCAGTTTCGGCAGGGTTTCTCTCAAAGCCTTGCCCGAAGTCATAACATCATCAATGATAACAACCTTTTCGCCGTCAACGAGTGTACGCCCAACAAAAGAGCCGCCCTCTCCATGGTCTTTGGCTTCCTTGCGGTCAAAACAGTAGTTAAGGCTTGTGCCGAACTTGTTGAACATCGCAACGGTTGCACTTACAGCAAGCGGAATACCTTTGTAGGCTGGTCCAAAGAGTGTATCAACCTCAATTCCGTTGTCCTTGATACACTCTGCATAATACCCACCCAATTTTGCAAGCTGTTCACCCGTTTTGTAGTTTCCCGCATTGATAAAGTAGGGGGCTTTGCGGCCGCTTTTGAGTGTAAACTCGCCGAAAGTCAAAACGCCACTGTCAACCATAAATTTAATAAAGCTCTCTTTGTATGTCATAGTGCCTAAATTCCTTTCCAAAATAAATTTTAAGTTTATTTTACCATATTTTGTGGAGTGTTTCAAGATGTATTAAAAAAGGGATATGCACATAAAAGTACATATCCCATTTTTTATTTCATTTGGTTTTTGTTCCAATAGTCAAAGTCGCTGGCGTCCTTTTGTTTGTCCTCATTTTCATCAATAAAGTGTTCGCTGTTCTTAAACATACCTTTTCCTGCGGTGTAATCTCTGTCTTTCATCAATTTATTGTAAACGGCAATGATAACAATGCAGACAATCAGTAATAAAAGATACGGCATGAAAATACCTCCTTGATAAAGCAGAAGAAGTTTAATTAAACGGAAATTAAGCCTTGCCGACAGAACCGAACAATTCCATTTTTTCCTTAACTGTTGCCTTGATAGCCTCAGCACCCGGAGCAAGGAGTTTTCTCGGGTCAAAGCCCTTGCCTGTCAAATCCTTGCCAGCCTCGATATATTCTCTTGTTGCAGCGGCGAAAGCAAGCTGACACTCTGTATTTACATTGATTTTGGAAACGCCGAGTGCGATTGCCTTTTTAATCATGTCGGCAGGGATACCTGTACCACCGTGAAGAACCAACGGCATTTTGCCTGTGAGCTGTTGAACAGCGTCCAGAGTTTCAAAGCTCAAACCAGCCCAGTTTTCCGGATATTTGCCGTGAATGTTGCCGATACCTGCGGCAAGCATTGTAACGCCCAAGTCAGCAATCATCTTGCACTCTTTCGGGTCAGCACATTCGCCTGTACCTATAACGCCGTCTTCCTCGCCGCCGATAGCACCAACCTCAGCCTCAATGGAAAGACCTTTTTCATTACAGATTGCAACGAGTTCTTTTGTCTTTGCGATGTTTTCTTCAATCGGATAGTGAGAGCCGTCGAACATAATAGAGCTGAAACCGGCCTCAATGCAAGCCTTAGCACCTTCATAGCTGCCGTGGTCAAGGTGGAGGGCAACAGGAACAGTAATTTTGAGTTCCTCCAACATACCGTTTACCATACCAACAACAGTTTTGTAACCGCACATATACTTTCCTGCACCCTCAGATACACCGAGAATAACAGGGGAATTTAATTCCTGAGCTGTCAAAAGAATAGACTTTGTCCATTCGAGGTTGTTGATGTTGAACTGACCAACGGCATAATGACCTTCTTTTGCTTTTGTGAGCATTTCTGCTGCATTTACTAATGGCATTAAAATCACACTCCATAATTTTTTTGTTCCCATTAAAATAAGGTGAGAACCTACGCTAACTATTATACATGATTGCGGCAAAAATATAAAGAGGATTTTCCTAAAAAAATAAAATTTTTACGAATTTGTATTTATTTTGTCGTTGATTTTATTACCCAAAATAAAAAATCGCCTTTTGTCGTTTTGAATTTATAAAAAATACATGATTTTAATCTTAAAAAAGGAACAAATTTGTAATAATATCTAAAATCTTTATGTTTTTTTATCTCCATATTGAATTTTTAAGGAGCGAGGACTAAAATAATAAGGAACAATAATTTTTTTGAGGTGCTGTTGTGTCAGAGAGTAAAACAAACGCCATGCGTATTTTAGACAAAGCCAAAGTTTCCTATCTCGTTCATAGCTATGACGCTTCGGACGGGAATATTGACGGGGCGAGCGTTGCCCAAAAAACAGGAATGGAGCCGTCCCGTGTTTATAAAACGCTAGTCACTCGGGGCAACAGTAAAGCCTATTATGTTTTTGTTCTGCCGGTGCTTGAAGAGTTAAATCTGAAAAAAGCGGCAGCCTTTGTTAAGGAAAAATCCGTTGAAATGCTTCATGTCAAAGATCTTTTGTCGGTAACGGGTTATATACGGGGAGGTTGTTCACCTGTCGGTATGAAAAAACAATTTGTTACCGTCATAGATATTTCCGCACAGTCTATGGAAACTATATATGTCAGCGGCGGGCGAATCGGTTTGCAAATCGAGATTGCTCCCAATGACCTTATAGATGTTATTCATGGACGCTATGCGGAAATCACGATGTGAATTATGAATTTTAAGATGTTAGGGGAATGAGCAAATGCTTACACTGGACAAGGTTTATCATGCTTCTTATGTGCTGAAAGAGGTTATCCGTCCAACAGATGTTATCAAAGCGTCCAATTTGACAGATGACTGTTCGCTTTATCTGAAAACCGAGAATTTACAGGTTACGGGTTCTTTTAAGGTTCGTGGTGCTTACTATAAGATTTCACAGTTGACCGATGAAGAAAAGGCAAGGGGCGTTATTGCCTGTTCGGCGGGCAATCATGCACAGGGTGTTGCTCTTGCTGCAACAAAACACGGTATCAAATCCCAGATTTGTATTCCTGCCGGTGCACCGATTTCCAAGGTTGAAGCAACTAAAAGGTTTGGTGCTGATGTCTGCCTTGTTGAGGGAACATACGATGACGCACACGATAAGGCGATTGAACTTCAAAAGGAGAGCGGTGCAACCTTTATCCACCCCTTTGATGATGAATTGGTTATTGCGGGACAAGGTACAATCGGACTTGAAATTCTCCAACAACTGCCCGATGTTGATGCCGTTATTGTTCCGATTGGCGGCGGCGGTTTAATCAGCGGTGTAGCGTTTGCAATCAAACAATTAAATCCGAAAGTTAAGGTTTACGGTGTACAGGCGGCTGGTGCTCCGTCCATGTATCTTTCAATAGCTCAGAACGAAATCCGTACACTTTCAGGTGTTAATACAATCGCTGACGGTATTGCCGTAAAGACACCGGGTGATAATACCTTTGAGTTCTGCCGTCAGTATGTTGATGAAATTATGACTGTAACCGATGATGAGGTTGCCACAGCAATTTTGACCTTGATTGAGAAGCAAAAGCTGATTGCTGAAGGTGCAGGTGCAGTTTCAGTAGCGGCGGCTTTGTTCCACAAATTCCCAATTAAGGGCAAAAAAGTTTGCTGTCTGGTATCGGGCGGTAATATTGATGTTACCATTCTTTCCCGTGTCATTGAGCGTGGTTTGCAGAAAACGGGACGCTTGGCGGAATTGACAATCAGTTTGACTGATAAGCCGGGTGAACTGAAAAATGTTTCCGAGATTATCGCCAATTTGGGTGCAAATGTTGTTTCCGTCAGCCATGACCGTGCAGATTTGGCAACAGACATCAATTCCTGCTATCTGAGAATTTCTATGGAAACAAGAAACCTTGAACATGTTGAAGACATTAAAGCCGAGCTTATTCGTCACGGCTATAAGTTGATGAGCAATTCATAAAATTTGCATATTTGAAAGGAATGTTTAATTATGGCAGAGAAAGTTTATACAAAAAACGCTCCCGATGCAATCGGACCGTATTCACAGGCAATCATCAGCAACGGTTTTGTTTTTACATCAGGACAAATCGCAATCAATCCCGCAACAGGAAATGTTGAGGCGGATACAATCGAAGGACAAACCGAACAGGTTATGAAGAACCTTAAAGCGGTTTTGGAAGCGGCAAATTCTTCTTTGGATAAGGCTGTAAAGACCGTATGTTTCCTTGCGGATATGAATGACTTTGCGGCATTCAATGCAATTTACGGCACATATTTTACAAGCAAGCCGGCTCGTTCATGCGTGGCTGTCAAGTCTTTGCCGAAGGGCGTACTTTGCGAAGTTGAAGTTATCGCTGAGGTTTGATTTTCTTTTAGAGGAATTTAAAAAACAGCTTTATAAAAGGACACAGGATTTTAATAATCTTGTGTCCTTTTATGTTTTAATTGTTAAAGATTATTCATGACGAAAACGAAGAACTTTTCGCATGAATTTTTTGCCGTTAAAAGGAATAAGGGGATAGAGGTAGCTTTTTCCCGAAACGGTACGGTTTGTAACCAAAACAACAATCGAAAATAAAATGCCGGCGGCAAATCCCCAAATGCCGAAAATTTCCGTCAAAACCAAAATAATAATCCGCATAAACTTAATGGCATATCCCAACTCATAACTCGGCTGTGAATAGCTTGTGATTGCCGCAAACGCCATATACAAGATAGCCTCTGCCGAAAACCACCCTGAGGATACCGCAAAATCACTTAAAGCAATACCGCCGATAATACTGAGCGGTGTTGTTAGCATATTTGGCGTGTTAATTGCCGCCAAACGCAAACCGTCCACAGCAATTTCCAAAATCATAAGCTGCCAAAAGACGGGAATGTTGTAATCGTCAATCAAAATAAACTGAAACATAGGGGGAACATATTGCGGATATTGCAGAGCCAAAAGCCAGAGCGGTGTAATAAGGAGCGAAGCAATAACAATGGTCCATCGTGTTAAACGAATATAAGTGCCTGTAATCGGCGGAAAATAATAGTCGTCCGCTTCTTCCAAAACATCAAAAATTGAGGTTGGTATAATCATAACCATAGGGGCATTGTCACAGATAATGACAATATTGCCGTCCAAAACGGCAGAGGCGGCAGTATCGGGGCGTTCTGAAAATTTCATCTTTGGAAAGGGATTGTACCATTTGTGTCGATAAATTGCCTCAGATAAACTTTGTAAATTCATTGTCAGAGAAGATACATCGGCATTTTTTATGCGTGAACTGATTTGCTCTAAAAGCCGTTTGTCCACCTTATCGGACATATAACATAAAGCAACATCTGTTTTTGAGCGGCTGCCAACACAAAAATATTTCATTCTTAGGTTAGTATCACGAATACGCCGCCGGATAAGAGCCGTATTTGCAACCAATGTTTCCACAAAGGCGTCATTTGAGCCACGCAGAACTTTATCCTTTTCAGGTTCAGCATTTTCCCTTTGCGGATAGGTACGGACATCAATCAAAACTGCCTTGTCCAAACCGTCTATAATTAAAACTAAAATACCCGATAAAACAGCACAAGTAATTTTATCCAAATCCGCCTCAATACTTGCCTCGATGTACGGTACACAGTTTTGTGCAAAGGTTTGGGCATCTTTCAGCATATTTTCATCTTTAATCGAATAAAAAAACTCCAACAGTTTTTCCGTCACTTCATCTTTAACCAAACCGTCCGTAAAAAATATAGCAGCAGTATGATTGCATATTGTTAAATTACGAAAGACCAAGTCAAAGCTGTCCGAGATATGAAGAAGTGTTTTGAGTTGTTCAATCGCCGTTTTTCCGTTAGAAGATATATTCAAAAGGTTCACTTCCCTAATCAGTCTTATGGCTTTATCATATCCAATTTTTTCTATAATTATAAATAAAAAAATTCGTTTTCAGAGCAGTTTGCAAACGAAAGCACCTGATTTCAATTTGAAATCAGGTGCTTTTTCTAACTCACCATATTTTATGAATTTGTTTTTTCAAATTGGCTGTTGTAAAGGTTGGCGTAGAAACCGCCCTTTGCCAGCAATTCCTCATGGTTTCCCTGTTCAATGATGTTTCCGTTGTTCATGACAAGGATAATATCTGCCTCACGAATTGTCGAAAGACGATGTGCAACAATAAATGATGTTCTACCTTTCATCATACGGGCGAAGGCCTCTTGAATTTTCAACTCTGTACGGGTATCAATGGAAGAAGTCGCCTCGTCCAAAATCAGCATAGGCGGCAAAGCCAGCATAACTCTTGCAATACATAAAAGCTGTTTTTGTCCTTGAGAAAGTGAACCGCCGTCCTCACCCAAATTGGTGTCATAACCTTGCGGCAAACGCTTGATAAAGCTGTGTGCATGGGCTGCCTTTGCAGCGGCAATAATCTCATCATCTGTTGCGTTAGGTTTTCCCATAGCAAGATTTTCCCTTACAGTTCCCTCACGCAGCCATGTTTCCTGTAAAACCATACCGTAATTGGTTCTTAAACTGTGACGGGTTAGTTCGGTAATATCGTTTCCGTCCACCGTAATTTTTCCGCTGTTTACATCATAGAACCGCATAAGCAGGTTAATCAGCGTTGTTTTTCCGCAGCCTGTCGGTCCGACAATCGCTACACGCTTGCCCTTTGTTACTGTCAGATTAAAATTTTGAATAAGCGGTTTGCTTTCAACATAGGAGAAAGAAACATTTTCAAGCGTAATATTGCCTTCGGGATTTGTCAGTACTTTGGCATTTTGCGGTTCATCGGGCTGAGGTGTTTCATCAATCAATTCAAATAATCTTGCGGCACAAGCCACAGCGTTTTGTAACTCTGTAATAACGCCCGAAATTTCGTTGAACGGTTTTGTATAACGGTTAGCATAACTTAAAAAGCATGACAGACCGCCGACCGTCATTTCAAGATTGACAACCAATATAGCACCGAACAAACCAACCGCCGCATAAACCAAGCTGTTCAGAAAGCGTGTGCAGGGATTTGTCAGAGATGAAAAGAAAGTTGCCCTTAATGAACACTTTTCCAAACGCTCATTTACTTCATCAAAATCCTCCAATGCCGCCTTTTCATGGGAATATGCCTGAACAACCTTTTGGTTGCCAACCATTTCATCAATAATAGCGGTTTGTTCGCCACGAGTTTCCGATTGCAGTTTAAACATATCATAAGTTTTCTTTGCAATAAACCGAGCGATAAAAAGGGAAAGGGGAGTAACCAAAACAACAATCAGTGTAATTTTAATGTTGATTGTAAACATAAAGATAATCGTTGTAATAATCGTTACAACGCCTGTGAAAAGCTGTGAAAATCCCATAAGCAAACCGTCGCCGAATTGGTCAGCATCGGCAATAATACGGCTGACAATTTCACCGTGTGGGTGAGCATCAATGTATTTCAGCGGCAAAATTTGCAGTTTATTAAAAGCGTCCCGCCGTAAATCACGAATAACTCCATAAGTAATACGGTTGTTAATCATATTCATAATCCATTGAAGTACAGCCGTTATAACCACTAAAATGCAGATTTCCGTAATGATACTGAAAATATGCGGAAAGTCAACCTGTCCCTTGTCTATAATATAGTCAATCGCCTGACCGACAAGAATTGGCACATACAAATTCAAACAAACCGTAGCAGCGGCAAATAAAATGGAAATTGCCACAAGAAATTTATATTTCCGAATACGGGAGAGAATTTTAACCAGTGTACCGTTTTTCTTTTTTTCTTTCACTGTAAATCCTCCTTTTTGAACTGCGATGCATAAATTTCATGATAGACAGGGCAGGATTTTAATAATTCTTCATGTTTGCCCAAACCGACAATTTCACCATCGTCCAAAACAACGATTTTGTCAGCATACATAATTGAAGCGGCTCTTTGGGATACAATAAATGTTGTCGGCTTATAGTCCAATGCATTTATTGCTTTTCTTAAAGCGGCATCTGTTGCAAAATCAAGGGCAGACGCACTGTCATCTAAAATAAGGATTTCGGGTTTGCGAACTAAGGCTCGTGCAATCGTCAATCTTTGACGCTGACCGCCGGAAAGATTTTTGCCACCCTGTTCAATTTCAAAATCAAGTTTTCCGTCCTTTTGGTCTACAAATTCTTTGGCTTGTGCTGTTTCCAAAGCCTCAAATAAAGCCTTGTCATCAGCATTTTCATCGCCCCATTGAAGATTGCTGCGAATACTGCCCTTAAACAGAACCGCCTTTTGCATAACAATTCCAACTTTATTACGCAAAACTTCTAACGGATACTCTTTGACATCAACACCGTTTATATAAACTTCTCCCTCTGTTGTATCGTAAAAACGGGGAATAAGATTAACCAGTGAGGTTTTGCCCGAACCCGTACCGCCGATAATACCGACCGTTTCACCTCTTTGCACCGAAAAATCAATATCTTTTAGGGAAGTATCACCCGCCTGTTCATATTGCAGCTTGACATTACGGAAAACAACGGCAGGAGCATTGGAATTTTCTTTGGGAATAGTGTCTTTTTGCGGCAATTTTTTATCTGTTTCCAAAATTCCCGCAATGCGTTTTGCACACGCCACAGATTTCGTAATTGTAATAATCAAGTCGGCAAGTTTAATCAACTCAATCAAAATTTGGGAAAGATAATTATATAACGCCACAATCGCACCTTGTGTTAAAAGTCCCTGTTCAACACGGATTGCACCCACCCAAATTAACACCACAATCGCAATATTGACAATGATATAGGTTGCAGGATTGAGGAGTGCGGAAATGCGTCCCACCTTTTTTTGAAGTGCGGTCAGAAGTTGATTTCTTTCCTCAAAGCTGTCTGTTTCGCTGTTTTCCTTTCCGAAAGCACGAATAACACGCACACCCGTCAGGTTTTCCCTTGTAATACCCAAAACAGCGTCCAAACGGCTTTGTACCTTGCGGTAGAGCGGTATGCATACAAGCATTATGCCGAAAATAACAACCGACAATATCGGAATGGCAACCACAAAAATCAAAGCACAGGTCGGGTCTATCATGAATGCCATAATCATAGAGCCGAAAACAATGAACGGTGAACGCAAAAGCAATCTCAGTGTCATATTGACACCCGTCCGCACTTGGTTCATATCACTTGTCATTCGTGTAATAATTGTTGCCGTACCGATTTGGTCAAGTCCTGAAAAGGACAGTCCCTGAATATGCGTAAACAGAGCATGGTGAAGTTTTTTGGTAAAGCCTGTTGCCGCTTTTGCGGCAAAATATTGTGCTGTTATCGAAAATCCCAAGCCGACTGCCGCCAAAAGCACAAGAACAAGGCACATACGGATAATATAACCCTCATCATTGTTGACAATACCGACATCAATAATGCTTGCCATGACAATCGGCACAAAAAGTTCCAACAAGGCCTCCAACAGTTTAAACAGCGGACTGAATACACATTCCTTTACATATCCCTTAAAATAAGGAAACAGTCTTTTCACTTTATCACTCCTTAAAATTTATTTCGCATATATTATAGATGAATTTAAAAGTATTGACAATAGTATGAAAGATAAAATTTCCTTTACAGTATAAAGTGCTTATCTAAAACAGATAATAAATATAAAATTTTCATGGCGGTGAGTTCGTGTTTAAAGTTGCCATTGTCGGAGATGACTTTCAAAAAACACTGTTCCATACAATTTATAAAGTGTGTGCCACTTATGGTTCGGTATCATGCTTAAACGAAAAAAACGCCGATTTCTGCATAGAATCTGATGCAAAATTCGAGCATTATGATGTTATGGTTTTGGGAGAAAATTTGGATACAGACAGTACCTTGCCACAGGCTGATATTTGTATTTTGGACAGTGGCAACAAACAGGCTGTTTATCTTGCCCATGCCTATAATTTAACGGTATTAACCTGTTCCATGTCACCTTATGATACACTGACTGCTGATGCGGTTGCTGACTATGAAAATATACTGATTTCCTTGCGGCGGGATATAGTTACCACTGACGGTACGGTTGTTGAAGCACAGGATTTCTCTCTGCATTTGGAACAGGAAATGCCTTTATATCCGATTTTAGCCGCTTATGGTGTTCTTCTTTCATGCGGTATTAAAATTAAAAATCCTGCGGAATACAACTGATATTTCATCTTTCCCAAAAGAGCTATTTGCTGTAATTAGAAAAAATTACATATTATATTTTTTGAGGTTTGACACAAAATATTATTGCAAAGGTCAAATAAATGTTTGTATATAAAATTTCAATGATTGATTTTTATGGACGAACAGACCTGATGCATGAAATTTGAAAATAAAAATTAAATTAAGAAAAGGAGAAAAAGATTATGTCCAGCAACAACAATCAGATAAATGTTCCTCAGGCAAAGGAAGCTATGGAACGCTTTAAAATGGAATGTGCCAATGAGGTTGGCGTAAACCTCAGTCAGGGCTATAACGGCAACCTGACAGCCAGAGAGGTTGGTTCTGTTGGTGGTCAGATGGTAAAGCGTATGATTGAATCATACGAAAATAACATGAAATAATAAAATTTGTTTTGGCGGCATGAACTTTCAGCGGTTCATGCCGCTTTTATATTTCTTTTTTCGTATATAGGAATACTTGATAGATATTCCAAAAGATGATATACTGTTACACAGAAAAGTATAAAACGGAGAGGACAGTTTTTATGGTTTGTGAGTTTTTGCCGAAATTTATGTGGTTTGAGAATGATAATCCGTACAGCGAAAACGAGGACGAGTTTAACTATATGATTATTCCCGACTTGAAAGAAGAAATCATGACCGTTAAAATTTGGTATGGGGAATACTGTTTGGAAAAAAGTACGGTTGTAGACGAAAAGGTTTTTCCGTTTGAAGCGGCGTCAATAGAGCCGATTGTATCATATATCCGTGAGCAATATATGAAATGTCTGGACAATCTTTATGGTGAGCAGGAACATGAATAATATAACCTATGAAGTGCTTAATTATGAGGGGAATCATTTTTTGTGTATTCCCCGTACGGTAGGAAAATGTCTTATTCGGTGCGGCGGTCAGAATCAAAATATTGTTTTGCCTAAAAACAGCAATATTACAACAGTGGCAGCCCGTACCTTTGCACCTCAAAATTCATGGAAAGCCGCTTGTCCGTTGAAAGATTTTCCCGAAATTTCCGAGCCGTTATGCGGAGAAAATATAGAGGCGGTTGATTTGCCAAACGGTATATCAGCGATTGAGGATTATGCATTTTATGATTGCCGCCGTTTTCAGCATTTAACTTTAACGGACGATGTGAGGCGTATTGGTAGTAACGCTTTTCTGAACTGCGAAAGTTTGACACACATTACCATTCATTTGCATCATGATGTTCCGACCTGTCTTTATACAGTGTTTTCCGAAATACAGAACAAAATAACACTTGATTTGCATTTTGTGGATACGGACGAAAGGGCGAGATTGATTTTTCCCGCCTATTTTGAAGAAGCGGTTGAAAATGCACCAGCCCGCATTTTTGAATATCATACATACGGAACGGGTTTGCGGTACCGTCAATGCCTGCCGAAAGGCAAAATTGATTTTCGGGCATACGATTTGTGTTTTCCGTTTGCGTGTGTGGAAGAAGAAAAAAGTCTTTTGTATGCTTTGATTTTTGCCCGTTTGGAATATCCCTATGCACTTTCCGAGCAAAATAAAGCCGTTTATTTGCGGTATCTTGCCGAAAATGCCGTTGATTTTTTTGAAATTGCCATGACAGAGGATAATATCGACAGAGCTGCATATATTTTAAACTTAAAAAGCATAAACAGAGATGATTATATAAAGCTGACCGAGAAAACGGCTCGACAAAAACGCCCGTCTTTTGCGGCAATACTTCATGAATACGGACAGCAGTTTGAACACAAGAGAAAAAATTTAGAACTTTAAGGCGGAAAAAACAATGGCAGATACAAAAGCGGAAAAATGGCAGAAAATTGGCGAACGCATTTTAAATGCCTCACGCAGTGAAATATATATGAATATGCGTTTCTTAAATTTGGCACTCAGCGGATTGACCTATGAAGTCAATACCGCCGTACCGTTAGCGGCAACGGACGGTTTTGCTCTGTATTATGCACCTGAACGCTTAGCGGATTTGTATTGCCAAAGCCGAAATGCTGTCAATCGTATGTACCTTCATATTCTTTTTCATTGCATACTGCGTCATCTGATTAAATGTGAAAACCGTGAACCGCCACTTTGGGATATTGCTTGTGATGTGGCGGTAGAATCCGTCATCGACAGCTTGCAATTACGCATTGTTTATCGACAGCCGTCAGGACTGCGACAGAGTTTTTACCGTGAATGTCGCCAAAAATTAAACATGAAAACTTTAACGGCACAAGGTATCTATCGTGTTTTACTTTCCAAAACAGAGGAAGAACGAATTTTGCTTGCCACCGAATTTTTTTGCGACAGTCATGAACTTTGGTATCCTATGCGGCAGTCCCAAAGACAGATGAGCCTTTTTGAACGCAAATGGGGAGAGGTTGGCGAAAAAACCGAAACAAATATTGAAATGTTTGCCCCTATGGGTGGTAATGGTGCAGGAGATGTTGTCGGACAACTTCATTCGGCAAATCGTCCCAGATACAGCTATCGGGATTTTTTGCGGAAATTTGCTGTTTTGAGAGAGGAAACAACGATTGACCTTGATAATTACGACCTTGCCTTTTACACATACGGTTTAGAGGTTTATGGCAATATGCCGCTGATTGAACCTTTGGAATTTAAAGAAGTTAAAAAAATCGAGGAATTTGCGATTGTTTTGGACACTTCACGCTCCTGTTCAGGGGAATTGCTCCGTCAATTTTTGGAACAAACTTATACTATACTCAAACTAAATGACGGCTTTTTTCATGATGTCAATATTCATGTCATACAATGCGATGAAAAAATTCAAAGCGATATAACATTGCAACATCTCAGCGATATTGAACAATATGCCGCCGACTTTTCAATTCATGGCGGCGGCGGTACGGATTTTCGTCCTGCTTTTTCCTATGTCAATACACTGATTGAAAACGGCAGTTTCCAAAACCTCAAAGGTTTGCTCTACTTTACGGACGGTTTGGGAACTTATCCGACCAAACGCCCGCCTTATGATACGGCATTTATTTTTGTACGCACAGACGAAACCGAAAGTATCACTGTTCCGCCGTGGGCGATGAAGATTATATTAGAACCGGAAGATTTGTTAAAAGAAAATAACAGACCAACCTAAAAGAGGAATTTTTATGAATATACAGAAAGCCAAAACGGAAATAATTCATACGGTCAAAGCCTATCTTGCTAAGGACGAATATGGAGCATACCGTATTCCTGAAATGCGTCAGCGTCCGATTTTGCTCATAGGACCGCCGGGTATCGGCAAAACGCAGATTATGGCACAAGTCGCCCATGAGTGCGATATTGCCCTTGTGTCTTATACCATGACGCACCATACCCGACAAAGTGCTATAGGATTGCCCTATATTGTTCAAAAAAAAATCGGTGGCAGAGAATGTTCTGTCACCGAATATACCATGAGCGAAATTATCGCCGCTGTTTATGATAAAATGGAAACAACAGGTCTGAAAGAGGGTATCCTCTTTATGGACGAAATCAACTGTGTGTCGGAAACATTAGCCCCTACAATGCTGCAATTCTTACAAATGAAACGCTTTGGCAATCAAAAACTGCCGTCCGGTTGGATTATTGTTGCAGCCGGCAATCCGCCCGAATATAATAAATCCGTGCGTGAATTTGACATGGTAACACTCGACCGTGTCAAGCAAATTTCAATCGAGCCGTGTTATGATGTATGGAGAGCTTACGCTTATGAAGTTGGCATACATGACACCATTTTGTCATATCTTCAAATCAAACCGCAGAATTTCTATAAAGCGGAAACCACTGTGGACGGTATGCAGTTTGTTACCGCCCGTGGTTGGGAGGACTTATCCGAATTACTGTATGTTTATGAAGATATGGATATTTCCGTTGATGCAGATATTACAGCGGAATATCTCCAATTTCCTAATATTGCGAAAGATTTTGCGAACTATCTCGATTTATACCGAAAGTACCGCCATGATTACAGTATAGACGGAATTATAAAAGGGGACTTTCATAATATTTCCTATCGACGCTTATCTGACGCACCGTTTGACGAAAAATTAAGTGTTATAGGTTTGTTGGTGTCGGCGGTATCGTCAAGATGCCGTACAGCGTTGGACGATGAACTTTATGCCGAAGAACTGCATGATATTCTGATGTATGTACGAGATACCTCAGCGGCGGGGGCGTCTGTTATTTCCCGTTTGGGTTTGGTTTATGATGACCGTGAAAACACCTTTGAAGCTGACCAAAGGGAGGGCAATACCCCGGAACGGGAAATACTAATTCAACGCCGTTTGCTTATGACATTGCGTTCTTATATCGAAAATATGGAGGATAGCGGTCATGACAATTTCGAGGAGGTACGGCATTTTTTTGCTGCCGAGCGGCAGGCATTGGATACCGTTATCAATGCGGCATCAGCGGCATTAAACAATGCCTTTTCGTTTATAGAAATGACCTTTGGTGACAGTCAGGAAATGGTTGTTTTTGTTACAGAAATGAGTATAAATCCCGATACAGTACGCTTTATTGCCGAATACGGCTGTGATAAGTATGATATTTATAACCGCCGTTTGTTGACGAGTGTAACGGAACGGGAAATTCTTAATGACATCAAAAGCCTCCGTTAAATGTTAGTTGTTAATTTTAACATGAAAACAGAAACGACATTTTAATTGACATGGTTTGCACTTTACAGAGGTATGAATTGAAACACAATCCAGAAAATCAAAGTTTCAAAAATCAAAAGACTTATGCCAATCCAATCCAGTTTTTTATTTGCAAATTTTTCCGAAAGCATACCCAACAAAGAAAAACCAAATGCCATAAGAACGGAAATCAAAAACAGAAGAATATCAACAGATAAGATATGGTGTCCCAAAACGGACGAATAGATATAAAAAGTGCCGATTGTAAAAATCATGCCTATGGTAACGCTTAAAGCCTTTAAAAACCAAAAACCCCGTATGTGTCTGCCATAGACACCGTACTCCAAAAAACTCCATAGAACAAACGGAAAAAATAACAGCTTTAAATGTTCAAAAGGGGCTTCGCTGACAGGCGTGAACAGTCCGACAGTGAAATTTCCACCACTTATATTATAGAGAAAGTGAGCAAATGTACCAACAATACTGACGGTAAAAAATCCGACAACACTCAGCCAAAAAGCCTTTGTATCGTAATTTGTGTCATGCACGGAAAATCCCTCCCTGTTACTGCATATTTATGCCGAAAAACCATGAATCATGACAGGGAAAGAGTAAAAATAAAATTTATAATTGAAAGTGAGGTTAACGTAAAATGAATACACAAACCATGAAAATATCAGCGGAAAAACTGAAAGAGCAGATTATTTCAGACAGAAGAACCATTCATAAAAATCCGGAAGTTGGAGCTTGTCTGCCCCACACAAAAGCCTATGTAAAAAAGCGGCTGTCTGAAATGGGCTATGAGCCGGTTGAAATCTGTGAAAGCGGCATTGTTGCCGAAATTACGGGTGAAGATACGGGAAGATGTATTATGCTCCGAGCCGATATGGATGGATTGAAAATCAACGATAAAACCGACTTGGACTTTAAGTCTAATGACGGAACAATGCACGCTTGCGGTCATGATATGCATACGGCAATGCTGCTCGGTGCAGCAAAACTTTTGAGAGAATATCAGAGTGAACTGAAAGGAACGGTAAAACTTGTATTCCAGCCGGACGAGGAAGGTTTTACGGGAGCAAAAACGATGTTGAAAGCCGGTGTCTTGGAAAATCCTGTACCGCAGGCTGGATTGGCACTTCATGTTCATTCAGGAACACCCACAGGACTTGTTTTATGCGGCAGAGGAACAACAATGGCAGGCTGTATGCTTTTCAGAATTACGGTTAAAGGCGTGGGCTGTCATGGTGCAATGCCCGAAACAGGCGTTGACCCTATCAATATTGCTGCACATATTTATTTGGCGGTTCAGGAAATTACATCGAGAGAAATTTCGGCAACCGATGCCGCCGTTGTAACCATAGGAAAATTCAAAGGCGGTGAAGCACCGAATATTATTCCGCAGGAAGTGGTTCTTGAAGGAACAATCAGAACATTTGACCGGGATTTATCTGCCCGTATATTTGACCGTATAACAGCAATTTCAAAAAATATTGCTGAGGCTTTTCGTGGTAGTGCCTATGTGGAGGAGATGTCCTCCGCACCGCCGCTGATTAACAATCCCGAACTTGTTAATCAAATGTCCAGATATATTGTTGAATTGTTTGGGGAAAAGTCCGTTTATTTAATGGATAACGGCGGTATGGGTTCAGAAGATTTCTCATCTTATACCTATGAACTGCCTTGTGCCTATTTACTGATTGGTGCGGGAACAAAAGAGGAAAACCCTCTTTTCGGCAAGCCAATGCATAACGATGAAGTTGTTTTCAATGAAGATATTTTGACAAAAGGTGCTGCACTTCATGCTTATTGTGCGATAAAGTGGTTAGCCGATTCACAATAACCGAGTTCAACAGAACTTTAAATTTTA
>JBJEQG010000025.1:0-5623 GCA_051881635.1 Acutalibacteraceae bacterium | reverse complement strand
TAGTAAAAGTGACAAAAAACGCATTGGAAATTTGGTTACAATAACGCAACTTTTCTTGACAATCCTGTCACTTTGTATTATTATCAAACAGGTTGGAAAAAAATTTAAAATCAGGATAAGAAATTATAGATATAAAGCCTTGTGCATACGGAAAACTCTGTTTGCGGGCAAGGGTGTATATCCCCTATTTTTAGGTGAGCAGGGAGTGTTATCTATTGGATAAATTTGTAATCAACGGCGGAAATAAACTGTATGGTGAAGTTACGGTCAGCGGTGCAAAAAATGCGGCTGTGGCGATTATTCCTGCCGCTATTTTGTCTGACGGTATATGCCGTATTGAAAATGTCCCCAATATATCTGATGTTATGCTTATGTGCGAAATCCTGTCGGAAATGGGTGCGACTGTTAAAAGATTGAATAAGACAACATTGGAGATTGATGCCACACACATACAAAAGCCGGTTGCCTCCTATGATTTGGTACGATATATGCGGGCGTCCTATTATCTTTTGGGAGCATTACTCGGTAAGTTCTCACGGGCAGAGGTTGCCTTGCCGGGAGGCTGTAATTTCGGTGTGCGTCCGATTGACCAGCATTTGAAAGGTTTTGCGGCTTTGGGTGCGGAACACAGTGTTTCCAACGGTATGATAAATGTCAGGGCGGAAAAACTTGTCGGCAGTCGCATTTATCTTGATGTTGTCACTGTCGGTGCAACAATGAATATCATGCTTGCCGCCGTAAAAGCCGAAGGCAAGACCGTTATAGAAAATGCCGCAAGAGAACCTCATGTTGTGGATTTGGCAAATTTCCTCAACTCTATGGGAGCGGATATTCGTGGTGCGGGTACGGATATTATCAAGATTACGGGCGTTAAACATCTGCACGGCACAAGCTACACCATTATACCCGACCAAATCGAGGCGGGTACATACATGGCGGCAGTAGCGGCTGCCGGTGGTGATGTACTGATTAAGAATGTCATTACAAAGCATATTGAATCCATTACCGCAAAGATTAGGGAAATGGGTGTTACGGTTGAGGAATATGACGATGCGGTTCGTGTCATCAGCACCAAAAGACCACTGCGGTGCAACCTCAAAACTTTACCGCACCCGGGCTTCCCAACAGATATGCAGCCACAGCTTGCAGCGGTTTTGTCTTTGGCGAACGGCACAAGTATTGTTACGGAGTCTGTATGGGATAACCGTTTTCGCTATGTTGAGGAACTTCGCCGTATGGGAGCGGAAATTTCCGTTGACGGAAAAACAGCCGTTATTCAGGGCGTGGAACAGTTGACGGCAGCACCCGTAAAAGCGGTTGATTTGCGTGCGGGAGCGGCAATGGTGATTGCGGCTTTGGCGGCAAAAGGCACAACCTATATTGAGGATATTCAATATATCGAAAGAGGTTATGAAGATATTGTCGAAAAACTTTCGGCAATCGGTGCAGATATTCGCCGTATTACAAAGCCTGACGGCACAACACAAACAGCTTAAAAATTTTTAGAGGATATTTTGATTATCCTTTGTATTTTACAATTAAAAGCACAGGTTCGCTGTTGTCATACAGTGAGCCTGTGCTGATTTTTTTGATTTTCTAATAATATCTTTGTACATAACAAAGGCAGTCCGAAACTTATGTTCAGACTGCCTTTGTTTTTTATGATAGGATTTGAAGATTAACCGTATGAATTGTAAGGAAGTCTATTACTTTCTTGCTCCGCAATCCCAAGTATAGAAGAGATAATCTTTATCACTTTTCACATAGCTCTCGCCAGTATTGCAATCGCTAAGTTCCTTGTTCTTCCAGACTGATGCCTCGACATAATATCCGCCCCACCATCTGGCTGAGCTTGATAGCTGAAGAACCAAGGAATCTATTGATTCATTAGGATTTGCTCTAAGATAAGCTCCAAGGTCGTATTCGTCCTGAGCGAAATAGCAATCCATTGTTCCTGAATAATCAAATTTGATTTTAATTGTTGTAGGGTCAACATTTGCAGGAATTGATATATTTACTGTTTTTCTTGAGCCGTTATTCTCAAAATTATATTCCTTGCAGTAATATGTGCCGTAGATAAAGTTGCCGTTATCGTCAACATCAGTAATGCATTTACCGCTTATCTTGAATTTACCGCTTTTAACTCTGCCCCACATACCGTATAAATCAAGAGTAACGGGAATTTCGCTTGATGTACGGTATTTAACTTCTGAATAACTGACTGCTGTTTTTGTTTCCACATACTTATTTGTTCCAAGATATCTTGCTGTATAGCTGAGAGGATAAGCACATGTAGCCTTTGAGAACTTTAATTCTTTGCCAACACTGTTTATAAATGAGTCATAATCTTTGATGTTCATGATATCCTTTGCACCCTCAGATGAACCACCAAGAATAATCATATTTACAGAGCAGTTTGCCAATGCCTGTTTCCATTCCTGTTTTGCCTCAATACTAAATGAGCATGCTTCAAGTTTTTCTGCCGCTTTAATAGATGTGTTGCTTTTTGATGTTTTGAGAACAACATATATATCTCTTCCGTAGCTTACGCTTGAAATATATGCGGGAGCGTTATCGGAATTAACGCCTTCTCTCATAAGGATTTGTTTTGTAACCGAGTCTGCAAAAACATCTTCCGCATTATCGGGGCGGTCGGCGGAAACGGTATAGTAAACCTGTCTGAATCTGATGATATACGAAGTTTCCTGATTTTTGTGGTCAGCCTCAAAATTGATATTCAATTTTTTGAGTATATCTGCACTTACATTGAGTTCCGCTTTAACCTGTTCTGAGCTTGATGCCTTTACAAAACTTGTTACAATCTGGGCAGGAACATCATGGTCACTGTAATCATCAATAATTTCATTTACTTTTTCAAGTATATCGCCCTCAGTTTGAGGAATTGCGGTAAATGTGCATTTTTTTCTTCCACAGTCAACGGAGAAATTCATTTCATTTCTTTTTACTGAGATTTTGCTCGGCGTACCGTTTGCAAAATCTTCATTGATTTTAATGAGTGAACCGGGATATGTAACTGATTTAATGTCGTCCATAACTGAAAAATCCGATGTTCTTTGGTCTAATGATTTTTCTGTAATCTGGGCAACTGTCAAAGTATTGCCGGATAAGTCATATTTTTTGTATTGCTGCTGATTATAAATAGCTTTTGAAAGATTCGTCTTGTTGTATTCAATCTGCTTGTAGATATAGTCGCTGAGTTCTTCTCGGCTGCTAAATTGAACTGATGATGATACGGAAGTGGGTGTATCGGGACTTGCCGCAAAAGCGGTTGTTCCCATTCCTACTACTGATGTTGCACAAACCATTGCTGCCAAAATCGCTGCTACTCTTGTTTTCATTTTAGTTTTTGTCATAATTGATTACCTCCAATTTTTTTATTTTAGCACTTTTTGTTTTTTGTGTGCCTTCAATAATATATACGAATAACCACGAAAATTTCCACGCTGATTTTCAAATATATTTCAGTATTTTATAAAAAACAAATGGTACAAGGGCTTTTGCCACTGTACCATTTGTTTGTCGATATTATTGATTGTCCCGTTTCTTTGGAAATTATTTATTACGGCTTGTCTGTGGTTTTTTTAGCACCGTCATAGCAATAGAATAATGTGGATTTTGCATGGCTGAAATTCGGATTGTCCGTCCATACTCTGCCTTCAACATAATATCCGCCCCAAGTTTTAGTTGAGCCTTCAAGTTCTAATTGAAGATTGGTCGTATTGGAATCAAGATTTGAAAGGTCATAAACACCATATTTGAAAGAATCTTTACAAACACCGTTATAGTCAAATATGATTCTTGTTTTTGATAAATCAAGATTTGCAGGGAGCATTAATTCTGATGTGTTTGTTCCTCTGAGGTTTAATGAATATGAGTAATTTTCATAAATAGGTTTGCCGTTCGCATTGTAACCGTTTATTATTTGACCTTCAATTCTGAATATACCGTTATCAATTCTTCCGTCCATTTTATTGGATTTAAAAGTAACTTTTATGCCATTTTCTTCGGTTGTTGTTTCAGTATGACCGTAATTCTTGTCAAAAGACATAAGCCATGCCATGCAGATTTCAGGAGCGTGTGTGTTTCCGATATTTGAAATGTGGTCAATCAATGTAATAGTGTATTCAGGGTGAGAAGTTGCAATTTTTAAAACCAGATTTGAGGCAACCTTTGCAACGGAATTAACCATTTGACTATCATAGGGAATACCGGCTTCTTTCAGGCTGTCACAGATGAAACCTGTTAAAGTATCTGCACTTGATGAAAACAGTGTGTCTGTTATAAGGCTGAATTTGTTGTTTAAAACTTTGTTCATCAGGCTGTTGGTCAAAATATCGGTTTTTTCGCTGTCATTGCCCATGTAAAGTTTAGCAAGATAGGACAATGCCTGTTCATATTGCTTTACATAATCGTAACGAGAACCGATTTTTTCGGCAAGTATATTTACAAATTTATTAAGAAATTGTGCTTGTGTAAGAACTTCCTTAGTATCGGCTACAACACTAAGACCTGACAGAGCTTCGTTTTTGAAGTCATCAACTTTGTATGCAACTTTGTTATTAAGGGAAGACAATTTTAAAAGCATATTGTTTTTGAGTTTTTCATAAGTTGAATCGTTTTTGTCTGACGGCAGAATGAAATCATTTCCCGGTCTTGCGAAACCCCATGCAGACGGTCCGACTTTTGTTACAACATCAGCAGGGTTGACGATATTATGAATGTTATTGTAGATTTCTTTTGAAGAACCGTTTGCGTTCTTTACATCGTTTTTCATTGCACCTTGTGGTGCTTCAAAAGTATATGTATAAATATCATCTCTGTCAATGCTGTATGTATCATTGTTTATGGAATAAATGTTATCATCATACCATTTGCCCGTAAGGCCTGCAACAGCACCGCCACGACTGTAACCGACAATCCAAAGTTTTGTTTTGCCCTCGACATGACGGGAAAGATAGTCATTTACGAATTCTACTGTTTGATTGCTGGCATCGTTAAAGCCTTTATGCTGATTTGACATTCCCAAAATGAAGTTAGATGCCCATTCGCTTTCGTAACCGCCACCTCTTAAAGCAACGACTACAAGATTGTATTTTTCTCCGTTAGAAATGATTTTTTTGTTTGCGACAGCGACACCTATTGAATTATCGGTAGGCTTTGATTTATAGCCTTCGTTTACTTCTACATCAGTGAAATTCAGTTTATTGCACAATTCTTTGAAATTGCGGCTTTTGTTCTGATAACCCTCTGTTGTCATAGGCTCTTTGTTGCTTGGCCATGCGGCAAGTTCCATACACAGTGACATGGTAGCAAGGCTTTTGTTATATTTATAAGCGGACTCATCAAAGTAGTTGTCACTGTAATAGAATTTTTCGGAAACATCTTTTGAATTATCAGAGATTGACGGATAATGGAATTCTCCCGTAATAATGTTTGATAATATGTTTTCCGAACTTGAAATTGTTGATGTATTTTCTGCTGCATTTACTGTAATTGCCATTGATACAGTGGACAAAACACAGGTTGCTGCCAAAGCTGTTGCGATTATTTTTCTTTTTAAGGTTGTAGCTTTAACTTTCATTTTGAAAACCCCTTTCGTTTT
>JBJEQG010000024.1:0-25356 GCA_051881635.1 Acutalibacteraceae bacterium | reverse complement strand
CACAAAATAAAACCGTATGAACCAAAGTTCGTACGGTTTCGTGAGTTTTATTGTATATTTCACTTGTCCAAATTTTTCAAAAGTTCAACATTTTCTGAAAAAATCTTCACAATATTTAATTGCGGATAAAGGACAGGACTTCATCTTTTGGCATATAACCAACGGTTTGGCGTAAAGGTGAACCGTCCTTAAAGAGAATTAAAGTTGGAACGGACATAATGCCAAATTGAACGGCAAGTTCAAAGTTTTCATCTGTATCGACTTTGCCGATAACCACATTACCGTCAAGCTCATCTGCAACCTCCTCCAAAACGGGGGCAAGCATACGGCAGGGCATACAACGGCTTTCGGCACTGAAATCGACTAAAACGAGTCCCTCTTTGTGCAGAACCTCTGATTCAAAATTGTCTGATGTTATTTCAATAACGGACATTTTTGTACATCTCCTTTTTTTGATTAGATTTATTATGGATATGTTGTGATGTTTTATGCATTTGTGGATCCGGTTTCCGATACATTTATTGTTACTGTATATTTATTATAAACCCAACAGTCGGAAGCGTTATTAGGAAGTTTGATTTGAACAGGTGCTTCTGTCAATCCCATAGGGAAATCACTGTTCATGTCAATTACAGCCGTAATATCTTCGGACTTCAATTCATAAATTTCACTTTTTGGACCAACCAGCGTTACGGTTAAGGATTTGCTCCTAACGGTTGCCTGACGCTCAGAGGTCTGATTGATAACTGAAAAACTTTCAATCGAAAAGCTTTTTTGTGCCATATCTTTCATATCAAACTGAACAGTTACCTGTTCAATGCTGTCGAGGTTTTTGCAGCCTGTCGGCAGATTTATGGGTACGGTTATATTATTGTTGCTGAGATTGATTGTGGATAAGTCGATTTCGCTTGTAGTTATTTTGTCCAAATTGCCAATAACATCTTCGGGAGCAGCAATATAAAGTTCAGAAGGAGATACACTAACCCATGAACTGTCTAAAATAACACTTTCAGGTACATTGATGTATTTAACCTCAATAGGTACACGCTTTGTTTCCAAAATCGGTATGGTTACGGTAGTGGATTCAATGTTCATTTTGATGTATTCGCTTTGAATAATACGATGATTCGCATCATAAAGTACAATTGGAACGGTTTGTGTTGTTGTGGAATAAAGGGTATCCGGGAAAGTGTAAACGGCAGCGACTTCGGCAATTTCGTTGATTATGGATTCCGCACCGCTGATTGTTACTGTTTGTTGTGAGAGTGTGGAGGAGGAGGCATAGCAGTTTTCCGCCACAGACTGGATACTAACCTGATTTGTAATGGCAAATTCCTTTTCGGTATAGCGGTCAACATAGACTGTCACAGAGGAAGGAGTTGGTGCAGTGTCAAAGTTGAAATCGGATTTTATGCTGCCTTTTTTCGGAACAAGATTGATTGTATATTCGCCCGGACTTGTAATTTCACTTACATCTGCCGCCGTAACATAAATATCGCTTTTTGAAATTGTTGATACAATTAGGGCATTTCCGGAAATACGAACTTCGGCGGTTAAATCTTCCGTATTGAAAAAGGTCAGCTCATTGGAAAGTTCCGGCAAAGAAATCGGAATACCCGTAACTGTGGATACAATCGACTCCTGTGAAGTTGTTGAAACGACAATCCATAAAATGAATGCTGTCAATGCCGAAAAAATCATGACAAATTTATCATTATAAAATAGCTTTCCAAGATTTTTATGCTCTTTTTTATTTTTCGCTGTCTTCTTTTCCATCTTTTTTGTTGCCCCTTATCTTATTTGTCAAAATAGAAATACGCTCGGTTTTTTCGGGTGTTTGAGGGATAAGCAGTTCTTCCAATGTACTGTTCAGCGTTTCACGGGTATAATTGCGTGTGATTTTACCGTTGAGCGTTAAAGAGATTGTTCCCGTTTCCTCAGAAACAACGACTGTCACAGCGTCTGAATTTTCGCTTATGCCGATAGCGGCACGGTGTCTTGTGCCAAGTTCAAGACTGACATTACTGTTATCTTTTGTCAGCGGCAAATAGCAGCCGGCGGCATAAAGCATACCATTGCGGATAACCAAAGCACCGTCATGCATAGGGGCTTTGTTGAAAAAAATATTGCCCAGCATGGGGGCAGACGGTTTGGCATTGATAATCGTACCCGTATCGATAATATCGCCAAGTTTGGTTTGGCGTTCAAAAACGATTAAAGCTCCCGTTTTGGATTTTTGGAATTCGTCCGCAGCCTTACATACGGCATAGATACATTCTTTATATTGTTTCACGCTATCTTCATCATTATTTTCGTTGTTATAGAAGAAATGCCAATATTTTCCGATTTTACTGCGTCCGATTTGCTCCAACGCACGGCGGATTTCCGGCTGAAAGATAATAAATACCGCCAAAACCGCAAATTGAAAGAAGGTCGTAAAGAGTGAGGAAAGCATTTTTAAGTTCAAAATCGTTGCCAACAAAAAGGCAATGACAACAATAAAGATACCTTTAATAAGTTGTTCGGCTCTTGTTTCACGAATGATTTTTATAAGGTTATATATAATAAAGGCAACAACCAAAATATCAATAACATCTGTTACTTTGAAAGTCAACATCAAAGCAACCGCCCAATTATAGACTGTATTAAGAAAGTCCCACATGGAAATCCCCCCGTTTTAACATCGAGTATTTTTGCAGTGTTCAGAAAATATCTTTAATGGGGCAAAAAATTCCCCTAACATTCTCTACTTATAATTGTAGCACATTATCCGAATTTATCAACCGATTTTTTACGCTTATCCACAAAAAAATTATTGTATTCGATAAGAAAATACGATTGCCTTTGTATATGATAAATAATAAAGCAGCCCACTGTATAACTGTTTATTATTTTCAGTCATACAGTGGGCTGTCCTTTGTTTTGCGTTTAAATGCTCATAAATATAGTTTCTGAGTCTTTTTCTTCGTATTCATTTTTGGTAATGGTTATTTTCATTTTTACATAAAGTTCTCCTGATAAACTTGCCGTTAATTGTGTGTCACCGTAAGTTATTGTTCCTTCAATACCCATAGACGCTACCTCGTCTTTTAGTTTTTGTACAGTTCTGTCAATGCGTTCCTTTGTCAGACCTTCGGGCAGATTGTCATACATACCTCTACAATAATTTAAGTAGCTCACAAAAACACCTGTATCATGAATACTTACACTAATTTTTTCATCTGTAGGGTAGCCGCAAACATATCGAACATAATTTACACGTTTTGAACATTTATTAGGCTTTTGTTCATCTAAGGCTTCTACATTTGTAAATGTATATTTTGATAATTCTTTTTCAGAATAAATTGTCATTAAAAAATCATCAGCCATCTGTTTAGCTTCATTATCAGAGGGAACATTTAATTCTTTATCATTATCAACATTAATTCGATACAGGCAAAGTATATCTGTACCACGCTGATAGCCTACTACTCCATCATACATACTTGAAGAATTTTCAATAATTGTATAAACATCATAGGCATTAAATCTGTCATTGTATTCTGTGCCTCTTACAGTCATTTCTTTTTTTAATTCTGTATGATCGTATACATATTCTTCATTTTCATCAAACGGAGTAATAATCACATCTTTTAAATCAGAGTCTGTGTTTTCAGCAGGCAGATAGTCTAAACCATACAAAGATGCAGACTCAAAATTATATTCTTCAAGGTAATCAATTCCAATTACCTTTTTAGGAGTTTCTTCCGAGATTAATTTTAGAAAATTGCTGTCATCTTCAATACTTGTTTGTTCACTATTTGGTGAGAAAGGAGATTGTGAAGTAATCGAAGTATTATCACTTGTTTTGATGTCTGTATCTGAGCAGGAACAAAGGCTCAAACAAAACATAAGAACCGCAGCCATAAAAGCAACAATCTTTTTCATGATTTTTCTTCCTTTCTTTTGACTGTTAAAAAATTCTACATTAATATATAATTAAATTAGTTAATGTATAATATATTTGTACTTATTTTAAAAGATAAATTTAAAAAAATCAATATTTTTTAAAAAAATTGTGTGATTTAAAGGTAGAAAAAAAGCTGTTACTTTTATAGAAAGTGACAGCTTTTGTAGTATAGACTATAAAACATCCCACTGTATAACCGTTTATTGTTTTCGGTCATATAGTGGACTGTTAATAAAAGTTTTGTTGTTAATTTTCTGTGCTTGTAGCAACAACGTTCATGGCAGGAGTGGGAACGGCGGCTCTGTTGGCAATATCTTTTCTGAATAACAGTTTGAATACTTTTCTGATGAGCGGTTGTATAAAGAAAAGCTGTGAGAAGAAAGCAAAAGGAAAATTAAAACATACAAGTTTAACCCAATTTGCCAAAAGTGTTATAAAATCGAATCCCATATAATACGGATAGTAGAGCCATGCAGCGATAAAGCTCATTACAGGACACATCAAACCGACCGTTGCACAAATAATAGCCGTTTCAAAAAGAACGGGATTTGTTGTTTTAGGGTCAAATACCTTTGATGCCAGCTTAAAGGAACAGGGGCTTCCCATAATACATTCCAATCCGTATGCGAAACAGAATTCTATAAGAATAACCGCCCATATCGGCATATACTGTCCGAACATATAAACGCCGCCCAAAGTGTTAATAGCGTCCAAAACATTTGTTGTATTGGTTGCACTCATTAAGGTTGAACCGTTTACAACATACAGACTGTAAAAAACATAGGCGTGTACAGTAACTACAACAGTAAGAAAGGCAAAGACCATTCTTTGAAATTGATTTCTCGGCATAAAATTGAACTCCTTTTTATTTATTTCCAACCCAATAAAATACAAAAAAATACACATGCTATCCATTTGGACGAAACCGTTTACGAGAAATAAGTACCGTAATCAGATTTACATACCAAAGAAAGGTATAACATGTGTCGTGCATAAAAGATTATTCGGTTGTTACTGAAACAGTATAACAAATTTTAAGGTGTATTTCAAATGGCTTTTTTATACGAAGTTTATTCCGCCATTCATGATTGTTTTTGTGGAAAAAATAAAATTCCCCAAAGACAGATTTCAAAAGGGAACAACATACTGCCACAGATAAATATCCTTTTAGTGTAAGGTCAAACAATAATTTTTGTGGAATGGGAAAAACTCCACTTTCTAATAGTTTGGGCGAGAAAGTCGATTTCTTCCCGTTTGGTAAAGAAGGAGGGAGATATGCGAACAACACCGATGTCCTCAGTGTGCATAAAACGATGTGCGGCAGGAGTACAGTGCAGTCCGGCACGGACAGCGATTCCATTTTTATCCAAATATTGGGCGACTGTTTCACTGTCAACGCCCTCAATATTAAAGGAAAGCAAAGGAGCAAAATAATCGGAAGTTGGTGGCGATAAATAAAGTTTTACATAAGGTATCGCCGAAAGCTGTTTGTGCAATCTCAGCATAAGTTCCGTTTCATGCCGAAGAATATTGTCCTGTCCATGCCGTTTGATGAATTTCATACCTGCATTCAAGCCAACAATACCCGCAAAGTTTAAAGTTCCTGCCTCAAAACGGTCGGGCAGTTCTTTTGGTTGTTCGGCAAGATAAGAATTGCTGCCTGTCCCGCCGAAAATCAGCGGTTCAGGTATGGTTTGAGAGTTGACAATCAGCATACCAACGCCCATTGAGGAATACAGTCCTTTGTGTCCCGCAAGGCAAAGATAATCAATACCCGTATTTTTTACATCAATCGGAAAAATGCCGCCACTTTGGGCAGCATCAACACAAAACAGTAGTCCATACTCATGAGCCAAAGCGGCAATCCGTTCAATCGGCAGTCGAATTCCCCAAACATTGGAGGCGTGTGTGCAGATAATCATGCGTGTTTTGGCGTTAATAGCATTTCGGAAAGCGTCCAAAGTTTTATCGTTTTCTTTTGGAAAAACAGCCGCCTCCGTGTAGGTTACACCGATTTTTTCGAGATTTTTAAGCGGACGCATAACGGCATTATGCTCCAAAGCGGATACAACAACATGGTCGTCGGCTTTCAGAACACCTGAAATAACCGTATTGAGTGATGCCGTACAGCCCGAAGTGAAAATAACATTTTCAACATCAGCATTAAAAAATTCGGCAGCCATAGTTCTGGTTTTGAAAATTTCTTCAGATGCCCGCATAGCCATGCGATGCCCGCCCCGTCCGGGATTTGCCCCGTATTCCCGCAAAGCGTTGTTGACCGCCCGATTAACGCTGTCGGGTTTCGGAAAGGTTGTTGCCGAATTATCAAGATAAATCATGTTTTGTCACTCCCTGTCTGTTCGTCCCAATATTTTAAAACCGTTTCTTTTCAAAATTTCCTCTGCCTCGTCCGTGCGTCTGGGAACAAAAAGGCTATAACTGCAACTGCGGTTCTGAGCCGTTTTTGGTGTTCGCACAATATCTGCAACAATGCCATTTTTAACCAAAAGTTGTTTGGCTCTCATGGCATGGGTTACGGAAGAGAGCATAATCAATGGTCTGTCCATAAATCTCACCTCACAATATGCTTTAATTCATTTTATGTTTGGTTTCCTTTTTTTGTTACATGATTGATATTGGAAATTTGCAGCAAAATTATGAGAAATTTTGTTATATGCCGTTGACATTGAAGTACGGCTGTGATAGAATTTTTAATTACGGAAGTCTGTTTATTTTCCGCTATTCTGTTTGTTTTTTCATTTTTATTATATTTAATTGAAGGGACTGTATTTTCATGCAGGAAATTACTGTTGAATTAACAAAAAATCCGAAAGCAAAACCGAAAGATGCGTCCAAAATTCCGTTTGGCACATTTTTCACAGACCATATGTTCGTTATGAACTATGATGAGGGCGAAGGCTGGCACAATCCGAGAATTGTTCCTTATGGTCCGATTCCGCTTGAACCGTCCGCCATGTGTCTGCACTATGGTCAGGAAGTTTTTGAGGGTATGAAAGCCTATAAGACGGCTGAGGGCAAGGTGCTTTTGTTCCGCCCCGACAAGAATATGGCAAGACTGAATGTTTCCAACGAGCGTCTTTGTATTCCGAAAATTGACGAGGCTTTTTGTGTTGAGGCAATCAAAAAGCTGGTTAATATTGAGAGAGATTGGATTCCCGAAGAAGAGGGAACATCGCTCTATATTCGCCCGTTCATTTTTGCGACTGACCCCCATGTTGGTGTACACCCTGCACATCATTTGCTGTTTATGGTTATCTGCTGTCCTGTAAGTGCTTATTATCCCGAAGGTTTGAATCCTGTAAAGATTTATGTTGAGCAGAACTATGTCAGAGCCGTAAAAGGCGGTATGGGATTCACAAAGACTGCCGGTAACTATGCAGCATCTTTAAAAGCACAGGCTGAGGCTGAGGAGCAGAACTATACACAGGTTTTGTGGCTTGACGGCGTTGAGCGTAAATATATCGAAGAAGTTGGCACAATGAATGTATTTTTCGTTATTGACGGAGAAGTCATTACACCGTCACTTCAAGGCTCTATTCTGTCGGGTATTACAAGAATGTCCTCTATTGAATTGTTGCGTTCATGGGGATATAAGGTAACGGAACGCCGTTTGTCCATTGAGGAAGTAGCGAAGGCTTATGACGAAGGACGCCTGAACGAGTCTTTCGGTACAGGTACAGCCGCTGTTATTTCTCCGATTGGTCAGCTCAAATGGGGCGATAAGATTATGGAAATCAACAACGGTCAAATCGGCGAAATCTCACAGAAACTCTATGATAACCTTACAGGTATTCAGTGGGGCAAGCTTGAAGATACACTTGGTTGGACAGTTGAAGTAAAATAAGTTGAAACATTTTATGTAGGGGAAAATCTGTAACAAAGGTTTTCCCCTATATTTATAGCTTTAATAGACTTGTTCAATAACTATAAAGGTGGAATGTAATGGAATATAAAGTGTTGTTGTTTGATTTGGATGGAACATTGTTAAGAGATGATAAAACAATTTCTCCCTATACATTAGATATTATTCATAAATGTAAGGAAAAAGGTTTTCTTATTGGTTTTGCAACTTCAAGGAGCGAAAAAAATTCATTAAAATTTATATCGGATATTGCCCCTGATATTTTAATATCAAGCGGCGGTGCATTATTGCGTTTTCGTAGTGAAATCCTCTATTCTGCCTGTTTTACGGTTGAAGAAACAAATAAATTCATTTATGCAATCAAGAAAATATGCGGAACGGAATGTGGAATTACAGTTGATACATTGACCGAACATTATCTGAATTATCCGTTATCCCCAGAAGAATTAAAAGACGGTTGGAGCAATAGTATTTTTACAGACTTTGTAACATTCCAACAAGAGGCTTTGAAAATATGTGCTGAAATACACGATTCAGATATAGCAAACAGAATGAAAAATCTTTTTCCAAATTATGATTGTGTTCGATTTTCAGGAACAGATTGGTATAAATTTACTCACAAATGTGTCACAAAAGAAAAAGCTATTATAAAGTTATGCGAATATTCCAATATATCCCTCGAAAGCATTATTGCTTTTGGTGATGATTTGGTTGATATAGGAATGTTAAAGCAATGTGGACTTGGAGTAGCTATGGGAAATGCAATTTCAGAAGTCAAAGCGATTGCTAATGAGATCATAGAAACCAATGAAAATAATGGTATTGCAAGATATTTAGCTGAGAAGTTTGAAATATAAATATTGATTTATGTTTTATTAAAAATCCCACAAAAGGGAACAGCGAGCTACCGCAGATAAATGCCCCTTTTACAGCGTTTCTTGTGAAGTGCAACCAAAGTTTTGGCAAGATCCTGTTGTTGTAAAGTTTTAAAAATTCATAATTTATACTTTACATATGAGGGTATTATATAGTAAAATATTAGGGGTAAAATTTTTATGGGAGGAATTAAAAATGGAGCCAAAGTATAAGAGAGTTTTATTGAAGTTAAGCGGTGAGTCCCTTGCCGGTGACGCCAAACATGGTATTGATTTTGATACCGTTATGACATTCTGTAAACCCGTTAAAGAATTGGTTGACATGGGTGTACAGGTGGCAATCGTTGTTGGCGGCGGTAACTTTTGGCGTGGGCGTTCCAGCGGCAGTATGGACAGAACAAGAGCTGACCACATGGGTATGCTTGCCACAGTTATCAATGCTTTGGGTGTTTGTGACACTTTGGAACAGTTGGGCTTGGAAGTGCGTGTGCAAACCGCAATCGCAATGAATGAGGTTGCTGAACCGTATATCCGCAATAAGGCACTCAGCCACTTAAACAAAGGGCGTGTTGTTGTTTTGGCTTGCGGTACGGGAAATCCGTTCTTCTCAACAGATACGGCCGCCGCACTCAGAGCTGCGGAAATCGAGGCGGATATTATCCTGAAAGCCACAATGGTTGACGGTGTTTATGACAGCGACCCGAAGAAAAATCCGAATGCAAAGAAATACGACAAAGTTTCGCTTAATGATGTTTTGAACTTGGGATTGGGCGTTATGGACAGTACAGCCGCCGCAATCTGCCGTGACAATAACATCTCTATTCGTGTATTCAGTGTTGAAGACCCGGAAAATATTGTTCGTGCCGTATGCGGTGAGGACATAGGTACACTTGCAGAGTAATATAAGGAGGTGCAGTTCATCATGAAAACTGTTATCAAAAGTGCAGACGAAAAAATGAGCAAATCTGTTGCCCACTTGGAGAGCGACTATGCCGCTGTTCGTGCGGGGCGTGCCAATCCCAATGTATTGGATAAGGTTATGGTTGACTATTACGGCACACCGACACCGATTAACCAGTTGGCGGCTGTTTCCGTTACAGAGGCAAGAACGCTGACAATTCAGCCTTGGGACGCTTCCGTGACAAGAAAAATCGAAAAGGCAATCCAAACCTCAGACATAGGTATAAATCCGCAGTGTGACGGTAAAGTTATCCGTATGATATTTCCGCCGTTGACAGAGGACCGCCGTAAAGAAATCGTAAAAGATATTGCAAAAATGGGCGAGGAGGCAAAAGTTGCCGTTCGCTCTATCCGCCGTGACGCTATGGATAAACTCAAAGCGATGAAAAAGGCAAATGAAATTACGGAAGATGACCAAAAGCAGGGCGAAAAGAAAATTCAGGATATGACAGACGCTCATATTAAAACGATTGATAAGCTCTCTGCCGACAAACAAAAGCAAATTATGGAAATCTGATTGTAAAAAAATGATGTTCTCGGCAGAATTTCCCTCTGCCGAGTTCTTTCATTTTTATTTTTAGCTGTGGAAAAAATAAAAATGAAAGAAAGATAACATAAGATAAAGAATATATTATATGGAGTTAAGGAGAAAGACTATGGCATTCAAAAAGAATATTGAAGGCGAAACAACCTTGCCGAGTACCATTGTTGTTCCCGAACATATTGGCATTATTATGGACGGAAACGGGCGTTGGGCAAAAAAACGGGGTTTGCCCCGTACACTTGGACATACGGCAGGGGCACAAAACTTTCGTACAATTACACGCCACGCAAGCAATATCGGCGTCAAATACTTAACGGTTTATGCGTTTTCAACAGAGAATTGGAAACGCCCTGCCGAGGAAGTCAAAGGATTGATGAAATTATTTAAACAATACCTGATTGATTCACTGACGGATTTTCGTGATGATGATGTTCTGGTTCGTTTTATCGGCGATACATCGGCATTTGACACTGAACTGAAAAAATTGATTGATGAAACAATAGAAATTTCCAAAGACCGCAAAGGTATGGTTTTGAATATTGCAATGAATTATGGCGGACGAGATGAAATGCTCCATGCCGTTAAAAGTCTATATGCCGATATTCAAAACGGCACACGCAATATAGATACACTTTCCATAAAGGATATACAGGATTATCTATATACGGCAGGACAGCCTGACCCTGATTTGATTATCCGTCCGGGCGGTGAATATCGTTTAAGTAATTTTATGATTTTTCAGGCGGCTTATGCCGAACTGTATGTTACGGATACATTATGGCCGGATTTTACAAAAGAGGAATTTAATCAGGCCATTCTTGCGTTTAACAAACGCAATCGCCGCTTTGGAGGTGTTTAAACCGTGAAAACAAGAATATTGACAGGTGTTGTTGCAATACCGCTGTTGATTGCTTTGTTGATTATCACCGCAATGACAACCTCTATGGTTATCAATGGTTTTCTTGCGATTGTGACAGCGGTAGGCGTTTTTGAATTTTTGGGTGCAGTAAAACTGCGTAAAAAATTAGAGATTGCAATTCCGTCCATTTTATTTGGATTTTTATTGCCTATACTGAGCGAGCCGATTGGTTATATTCTTCCGACTGCTTTTTATACACTGTATATGCTTTGTTGTATGGTCATCTGCCACAAAAAAATCAGTTTTCCCGATTTTTCGATTGCCTATGCCATGACATCTATAATCAGTTTTTCCCTGTCATTTGTAGGAAATGTATCTTATGAGCGTCCAATGCTTTCCGTCTTTTATTTTTGTTTTATTATTGCTTTGCCATGGTTTTCAGATGCAGGGGCTTATTTTATTGGTAGTGCCTTTGGAAAACATAAACTGTGTCCTGAAATCAGTCCCAAAAAGACAATCGAGGGTGCGATTGGCGGTGTTGTTGTTGGCACGATTTTAACCTGTTTAATGGCATTTCTATTTGAAAAATGTTTTTTCCCGCTTTTACCCGATACCCAAAACACCGCTTTTAATTATATCACCGTAGCGATTATTTCATTGTTCGGCTCGATTCTTTCGATTTTTGGAGATTTGAGTTTTTCATTGATTAAGCGTTATTATAAAATCAAGGACTTTGGTAATGTTCTTCCGGGACATGGCGGCGTATTGGACCGCTTTGACAGTGTGATTTTTGTATCACCGCTAATTTATATCATGGGACATTACTTTTATACTTGGCTGTTTACAAGTAACGGATTGCCCAATGTGGTTTTGTCGTTGTAAAAGAGGAGGGAATATTCTGTGGCGGAGAAAATTACACTTTTAGGTTCAACAGGTTCTATCGGGTGTCAAACCTTAGATGTTGCAAGAAATTTACATATAAAAATAGAGGCATTGTCAGCGAATAAAAGCATTGACCTTTTGGAGAAACAAATTCGGGAATTTAATCCTCGCTTTGCGACATTGGCAGACGATACGCTGGCACAGGAATTAAAAAAGCGTGTTGCCGATACAGATACTGAAATCATTGTCGGCTTTGGGGCGGAAAACCTGCAAAATATGATTCTAAAATCAACCGAATGTGACACCGTTGTAAATGCCCTTGTTGGTATTTCGGGTTTTATGCCGACAGTTCAGGCAATTTCCTGTGGTAAAAATATTGCTTTGGCAAACAAGGAAACACTTGTTGTCGGCGGTGCTTATATTATGAATTTCGCCCGTGAAAAAGGTGTGAAAATTTATCCTGTGGACAGTGAACATTCAGCAATTTTTCAATGCTTACAGGGTTGTCCCAAAGATTCTTTGAAAAAATTGATATTGACTGCGTCAGGCGGTCCGTTTTTCGGTAAAACGGCAGAAGAACTGAAAACCGTAACGGTCACACAGGCGTTAGCACACCCGAATTGGAGCATGGGTGCAAAAATTACCGTTGACTCCGCAACCATGATGAATAAGGGCTTTGAAATTATGGAAGCGTCATGGCTTTTCGGTGTGAAACCCGAAGATATTGATGTTGTTGTTCATAGGGAGAGTATCATTCATTCCATGATTGAATTAAAGGACAATGCAGTTTTGGCACAATTAGGCACAGCCGATATGCGTATTCCGATACAGTATGCCTTAACTTATCCTAAGCGGTATGCGTCACCAGCCCAACACTTGGATTTACTTTCATGCGGAGCATTGACCTTTGCGGCAGCAGACGAAAAAACTTTTCCCGCCATGCAAATTTGCCGTAAAGCAATGGAAATCGGCGGTATTGCTCCTGCCGTTGTCAACGGTGCAAACGAAATTGCGGTTGCGGCATTTTTGGAGGGGAAAATTTCTTTCAATGCAATTACGGAAACGGTTGCTTATGCTTTGGAAAAGGTTGATGAAATAAATAAAGAAGTTTTTACTTCCACGCTTAATACCGAAATCAGTCCCCAAAATATTTTAAAAGCAGACAAAGTTTCAAGGTCTTTTGCACATTCATATCTTATGATTTAATTAGGAACGGTCAGTGAATACTTATTATTTAGAAAAACAAACGGATAAGTATGAATAATTATATTTAAGGAGATGTTAGCCATAGATATTGTTCTTTTAATTATTATTGGCGTTTTGTTGTTTGAGCTTATTATTTTCATACATGAGTTCGGACACTTTATTACGGCAAAAAAATCAGGTGTCAAAGTCAATGAATTTGCTTTGGGTATGGGACCAAAGCTCATCAAATTTCAAAAGGGTGAAACCCTGTATTCTCTCCGTTTGTTTCCGATTGGCGGTTTTTGTGCAATGGAGGGCGAGGACGAGGACAGCGACGACAAACGGGCTTTCAACAATGCGAAAGTTTGGAAGCGTATGATTATCGTTGTGGCGGGCGTTGTCATGAATATTCTTTTGGGATTTGTTTTGATGTTCATTTATCTTTTGCCAAGCACAAATTTTGTTTCCTCAAAGATTGCCGTATTTGCGGATAGTGCCGTTTCTTCGGAATATTTGCAGGTTGGTGATGAAATCAAGTCAATAAACGGTTTTAGTATTCATACGGGACAGGATTTAAATTTTGCCTTTGCCATGGCAAATCCGGACGGTATGAATATGGTTGTTATCCGCAACGGTGAAAAAATCAATTTGGACGGTGTCAAATTTGCAAAAACCACTTCAAGTGACGGTAAAACAGCCATACGGTTGGATTTTAAAGTTTATCCGATTGAAAAGAACTTCGGTACTTTACTTGAACAAAGTTTTTGGGGTGTGGTGTCAACCGTCAAGATTGTTTGGGCGAGTCTTATCGGGTTAATTCAAGGAAAATTCGGATTTAACGAAATAGCCGGTCCTATCGGCATGACTTCGGCAATTTCACAGGTTACGGCGGCAGGTTTGGAAAGTAGCGGCTTTGGTCAGGCCGTACTGAATTTAGTATATGTTATGATGATGATTACCGTCAATTTGGGCGTTATGAATCTTTTGCCTTTGCCGGCATTGGACGGTGGACGCCTGGTCTTTTTGATTATAGAGGCGATTCGCCGTAAACCGATTAGCCGTAAATATGAAGGTTATATCCATGCGATAGGTTTAGTGGTGCTGTTGCTGTTTATGGCGGTGGTATCGTTCAGCGATATTCTCAGACTATTTACCGGAACGGGGTTAGGTGGATAATGAAAAGAAATTCACGAAAAGTAAAAGTTGGTTCAGTTGAAATCGGCGGTCAGTCGCCGATTTCCATTCAATCCATGTTGAATGTTCCTGCCTCAGATATAGAGGGCAGTGTGCGTCAGGCAGTTGAGTTGGAACAAAGGGGCTGTCAAATTATTCGTGCGGCAGTGCCGAATATGGAGGCAGTGCGTTTGATTGCTGCTCTTAAAGAGGCGGTGTCCGTACCGATTGTTGCCGATATTCATTTTGATTATCATTTGGCATTGGAGGCGGCGGCGGCAGGTGTCGATAAAATCCGTATCAATCCCGGAAATATTGGCGATGAGGACAGAGTCAAACAGGTTGCCGATGTTTGCCGACTCAAAAATATTCCCATTCGTATTGGTGTCAATTCAGGTTCTTTGGAAAAACATATTCTTGAAAAATACGGCCGTCCGACACCACAGGCATTGTGTGACAGTGCGTTATATCATGCCTCATTGCTTGAAAAATTTGATTTTTACGATATTGTTCTTTCCATGAAATCCTCCAATGTTGCCTTTATGGTTGAGGCGTACCGTTTGGCGGCGGAACAATGCGATTATCCTTTGCATTTGGGTGTAACTGAGGCGGGGACGGAACGCATGGGATTGATTAAATCCGCAATCGGTATTGGTTCTTTGCTTATGGACGGTATTGGTGATACCATTCGTGTTTCCCTGACGGATACACCGCTCAAAGAAGTTGATGCTGCAAAAGATATTCTCAAAGCACTTAATCTGAATACAAGCGGTGTGCGTTTTATTTCCTGTCCCACTTGTGGGCGTACAAAAATTGATTTAATTAACCTTGCCAAACAGGCAGAAGAAATGCTTAAAGACTGTCCGTTAAATATTACCGTTGCCATTATGGGTTGTGCCGTCAATGGACCGGGCGAGGCACGGGAGGCAGATTTAGGAATTGCGGGTGGCAGTAAAGAGGGCTTGATTTTCAAAAAAGGCGAGATTTTGCGAAAAGTTCCCGAAGAAAAGTTGTTGGAAGAATTGATGAAAGAAATCAAACTTTTGGGAGAAACATAAATGGACGCACAAGTATTTTGGAGTGTTATTGGCAATTACAATCAGCAAACAAAAATACTTCAATGCTGTATGCTTGCGTTTTTAATTTTTTCTGTCGTGATGTCTTATGCACAGAAAATAAAATGGGCTGCCAAGTTTGCATTAGGTATTGTAAACCTGTTTATTGGGTTTGTTTTTTATGTACCGTATGGAATAGAACCTATACAAAAATATTTTGCACTGCCATTATATCTGGTTTGCGGTGTTTTATTCCTGTACGAGAGCTATCATAATAGAGATGACTGCCTTAAAAAGCCGAATTTTTGGCAAATAACATTGTTATTGCTCTATTTACTCTATCCTTTGGTTTCCATAATGTTGGGCGGTCATTTCCCGCAAATGGCGACACATATCATGCCTTGTCCGGTGGTAAGCCTAAGCATAGTTGTCTATTCATGCTATGCAAGAAGAAACAAAATTCTTCTTTCTCTATTAACCATTTGGGGCTTAACCGGAATAAAATCGGTATTTTTTAATGTGTATGAAGATACCATTCTTTTGATTTGCGGTATATATGGTGCTGCATTACTCACAAAAGAAATCAAGCAATCGTATCATTGTTATATACAACGGAAAGAAAATAACTCTGTTCGATAACTTATCAAAAATTAAAGTTCAGGTCAATCCTTTTTAGAGGATTGCGGTTTCCAAAGGCATTTTGCCAGTGGCGGTACGACCGAAACTCTCGGCGAAGTCCTGCTATTATTAGGGGTGAAAAGGATTTGTACACACTTGAAAATTTGATTGAGAAGTATGTGGATACTGAAAAGCTGAAAGATGTTGTAAAGAATTGTACATTAAAAAATGTGAAAATAGATATGAAAAATCGCATCATGTATATTGATGCGTTTTTTTCCGCACTTGTAAAGAGAGAAACTCTTTTTGCGGCAGAAAAAGCGATTGTTGAGAGTCCACTTATGCTTTCAAGCTGTTATATTCGACCAAAATATGATGCCGCTTTGTTTACTGTTGATTATTATCCTGAATTGGTTTTAGAGTTGAAACGCCGTATTGCAACGCTGAACGGTACTCTTAAAGGTTCAACCGTGCGTGTGGAGGGGGATAATTTAATTGTTACACTCAGTCATGGCGGTGTCGATGTGCTTTTGGCACAAAAGGTCGATAAGGTAATGGCGGATTTAATTCGTGATGAGTTCAGTCTGAATTTCTCCATTCATTTTGACGGCATTACCTCTTTGAACGCTGATGATGCCCTTTATATTGAACATCAGAAAACACAGGAGGAACGGGTGTTGCGTGAAACACAAATTCAGGAAATTGAGGACTATGAACAGATGATGCATTCTGCCAATGAACGCAAGGCAAAAATTAAAAATAAAGCGTGTACGGAAATTGAAATCCGTGACGAAGACCACATGATACCGACCTGTATTCCCGAAACCGCCGAGGTGATTTACGGTTCAGCAATCAAAGGACAGCGTATTTCCTTGAATGAATTAGCACCGGATACAGGGCGAGCCTCTGTTTGGGGACAGATTTTCAGTATTGAGTCCCGTGATACGAAAGACAACAAAAAGAAAATCATTTCTATCAATATAACGGACTATACAGGTTCTGTTACCGTCAAGGTTATTGATACTAACGAAAAATGTAAGCCGATTTTGGATTTAAAAAACGGAACAGCGGTTTTGGTAAGCGGTGACGCTCAATATGATAAATATGACCATGAATTGGTTATTATGGCGAAGAATATCAATACTGTTTCCATGATGAAGGTTGTTGATAAAGCGGAGAAAAAGCGTGTTGAACTGCACCTACATACCAATATGTCAGCAATGGACGCCGTCAGCAGTGCGGAAGAGTTGGTTGAACGGGCCGCCGCATGGGGTATGCCTGCGATTGCAATTACAGACCACGGTGTGGCACAGGCGTTTCCGGAAGCGATGAATACCGCTGAAGCTCTCAACAAAAAGGGAAATAACATCAAGGTCATTTACGGCGTTGAGGCATACTTCGTCAATGATGAATCAGCGGCGGCAGTGAATGGTTCGTCCAAAGAGCCTTTGGACGGCGAATTTATTATTTTTGATATTGAAACCACAGGATTGGGTGTGTCAAAAGAGAGAATTACGGAAATTGGTGCAATCAAGCTCCGCAACCATGAAGTTGTTGATACATTTTCAACCTTTGTCAATCCCGAAAAACCAATTCCCGAAAAAATCACACAGATTACTGGGATTGACGACAGCATGGTTGCTGACGCTCCAAAAGAAGAAACGGCAGTTGCGGCATTTTTGGAATTTTGTGGAGAAAATGCGGTTGTTGTTGCACATAATGCGTCCTTTGATACAAGTTTTATCCGTGCAGCGGCAATGCGTCACCATTTATCATATACACTGACAGCAGTTGATACTTTGGCTATTTCTCGGGCAATGTTTCCGTCTTTGTCAAAGCATAAATTAGATGTTGTTGCCAAGCATTTAAAATTAGGAGATTTTAACCATCACCGTGCCACAGATGATGCAATGATGTTGACGAAAATTTTTCAGGTCATGCTGACAAAACTTTCTGAGGAATACGGTGTTGCGAATGTTGCCCAAATCAATACGGCTTTTCCGAAAGCCGATATCAAAAGTTATAAATATTACCACCAAATTATTTTGGTACGCAATCAGTTGGGACTGAAAAATCTCTATAAATTGATTTCCAAAAGCCATTTGGATTACTTCTATAAAAAACCGCTCATTCCGAAATCTGAACTTGTCAAATTTCGGAATGGCTTGATTATTGGCAGTGCGTGTGAGGCAGGCGAACTGTTCCGTGCGATTGTCAATAATAAACCGTGGGAGGAACTGAAAAAGATTGCCTCTTTCTATGATTATCTTGAAATTCAGCCGATTGGCAATAATGCCTATATGCTGCGAGAGGGTATGGCATCTTCTGTCGAACAACTTCAAGACTTTAACCGTACAGTTGTTAAGTTGGGCGAGGAATTAAATATCCCTGTCGTTGCAACCTGTGATGTTCATTTTTTGGACCCCCATAACAGCGAGTACCGTAAAATCCTCATGGCGGGGCAAGGTTTTAACGATGCCGACCAGCAAGCACCGCTTTATTTCAGAACAACAGCGGAAATGCTCAAAGAGTTTGAATATTTGGGCGAAGAAAAGGCATACGAAGTTGTTGTCACAAATACAAACCGTATTGCCGACCGTATCGAGAGAATACGCCCCGTACCCAAAGGAAATTTTCCGCCGTTTATCGAAGGTGCGGAAGAAGAATTAACAACCATTACATGGCAGAGAGCCAAAAAACAATATGGTGACCCATTGCCGCAGATTGTACAGGAGCGTATTGAAAAAGAACTGAACTCCATTATAAAAAATGGTTTTTCCGTTTTGTACATGACCGCCCAGAAATTGGTTGCAAATTCGGAAAAGTATGGTTATTTGGTTGGTTCTCGTGGTTCAGTTGGTTCATCTTTTGTTGCCAATATGTCGGGTATTTCTGAGGTTAATCCGCTTTGTCCGCATTATTACTGTCCGAAGTGCCAAAACAGCGAATTTTTTACGGACGGAAGTGTTGGTTCAGGTTTTGACTTGCCCGAGAAAATTTGTCCGAAGTGCGGCACAAAATATTTGCAGGACGGACACGATATTCCGTTTGAAACTTTCTTAGGCTTTAACGGAGATAAAACTCCCGATATTGACTTAAACTTTTCCGGCGAATATCAAACCATTTCTCACCGTTATACGGAAGAATTGTTTGGCAAAGAGAATGTGTTTAAAGCGGGTACGATTGCCACGATTGCCGAAAAGACGGCGATTGGCTTTGTTAAGAAATATGCCGAAAGCAAGGGCATAACTATGCATCGTGCGGAAGAAATGCGTTTGGCGGCAGGTTGTACGGGAATCCGCCGAACAACGGGTCAGCATCCCGGTGGAATGGTTGTTGTGCCAAGAAGTAATGATGTTTACGATTTTTGCCCCGTACAGCACCCTGCTAACGATACCAAATCCGACAGTATTACAACCCATTTCGACTTCCATTCAATTCACGATACGATTTGTAAATTGGACGAGCTGGGACACGATGTACCGACTATTTATAAGTATTTGGAAGAATATACGGGAATCCCCGTTATGGAGGTTTCCATGAGTGACAGAGATGTTATTTCTTTGTTTACTTCCACAAAGGCATTGAATGTTGAGCCTGAGGATATTGATTCGGAAACGGGGACTTTTTCACTTCCCGAAGTTGGTACAAGTTTTGTCCGTCAAATGCTTGTCGAAACAAATCCGCAGACTTTTTCCGACTTGCTCCAAATTTCAGGTTTATCACATGGTACAGATGTATGGCTGGGAAATGCCGCCGAATTGATTGCCAACGGTACTTGTACGATTTCCGAAGTTATCGGTACTCGTGACAGTATTATGGTTTATCTTATGCATAAAGGGTTAGAGCCTGGTATGGCGTTTAAGATTATGGAAATTGTTCGTAAGGGCAAGGCGAAAAAGCTTTTAACACCCGAACATATCCAAGCAATGAAAGACCATGATGTACCACAATGGTATATTGACTCCTGTATGAAGATTAAGTATATGTTCCCGAAAGCCCATGCGGCGGCATATATGATTTCAACCTTGCGTTTGGGTTGGTATAAGGTGCATAAACCGGTTGAGTATTATGCCGCTTATTTCACTGTCCGCAGTGAGGATTTGGACGGTGCGATTGTCGCACAGGGACGGGATGCTGTTAAACGAAAGATGTTAGATATTAAACTGAAAGGCAAGGAAGCAACCGCCAAAGACCAATCCATAATGGCAACCTTGCAGATTGTCAATGAAATGATGGCAAGAGGCATTGAAGTTTTGCCGATTGATATTTATAAATCCGATGCGAAAAAATTTCTTGTTGAAGACGGAAAAATTCGCTTGCCGTTTTCGGCATTGGGCGGTATCGGCGAGGCGGCAGCACAAAGTTTGGCAGATGCTCGTGCAGACGGTGAGTTTATGTCCGTTGAAGATTTCCAACAGCGTGCAAAGGTTGGCAAAGGTATTATTGAAACGCTCAAAACAACGGGAGCGTTGTCAAAATTGCCCGAGAGCAGTCAGTTGACTTTTATGTAAAATAGTAATCCAACATGCTTTATATAAAATAAAATTACGGTATTTTATATTTTTAAAGATAATATAAATCTTTATCAAGTATAATAAAGGTTAGGAACTTTATTAAGTGGGGAAGAATGTTGTATGGGAGTAGGATATATTTTAAAAAGAGTTTGGGGAATGAATATAAGGAATTTTTTTTGCGTGATAAATGAACTTCACGCAAAAACGAAAAAGAGCCGTTTTTTTCTTTTGAAAGATATAGCAAACTGTGCCAAAAATTATTGTGCAGGTTATATGGATTATCGAATGTTTAATATGTACGATTTAACAGACGAGGAACGCAGTATTATTTTGACATCGGGTAAAAATAATGAACTTGTTGCCAAACTGAATCCCAAAGAGTATGCGAAACTGTTTCATGAAAAAATTCTTTTTAACCAACGCTTTCATGCATTTTTGGGGCGGTCATGGATTAACCTTTCCGAAAGCAGTGTTGACGATTTTAAGGAATTTCTTGCCGATAAGGACAGAATCATTGTCAAGCCGGTGGACTCATGTTGCGGACAGGGCATAGAAGTTATTGAGCCGTCAAAGTATGAAACAGCCCAAAAACTATATGATTATCTGATAGAAACAAAACGCCCGCTTGTTGAGGAAGTTATTGAGCAGGCTGATGAAATGAAAGCAATATATCCGTATGCTGTCAATACCTTTCGGATTGTCACTGTCATTTCGGACAGCGGTAAAGTAAGTATTGTCGGTTCATATTTGCGTGTCGGAAATAACGGAAATGTTGTTGATAATTTCAATCATGGTGGTATTGCCGCTCCTATAAATACGAAAACGGGAAAGTTAGAGCATTTGTTTCGTGACAAACGGAGTAACTATTATGAAAAACACCCCGAAACGCAGTTCCCATTATACGGTTATACATTTAAACGCTGGAATGAGATTATCGAAACCGCAAAAAAGTTAGCATTGGTTGTTCCCCAAATGCGTTATGTTGGGTGGGACTTGTGCCTGACAAAAAAGGGTGTTGCAGTTATTGAGGCAAATGAGTATCCTGGCAATGACCTTTATCAGCTCCCAAAAGAACATATTGGCACTTTTGACATTATCGAGGCGGCAATATCTTGTAATGACATATAGTAAAAAGGCTTGAAAAGAATACCTTTTCAAGCCTTTTGTGTTTGCAATTCAGTTTTTATGTGTGTCATCGAGAGAGGACGATTTTGATTTGCGTGTTGCAATGCGGTAGAAAAATCCCGACAGAAGAAGTGTGATAATAACAGCTAATATAAATAGTGGATTTTGAAGTATTGACAAAACAAATCCAACTTTTGGAATGACAGCGATAACCTTTCCTTTAATACAATCGACATCAAAAGCGGGGTCAGCCACATTATTGGCATCGCCCTGTGTAGTCACATTTTTTCCGTCAATCGCAATGATACGGTGTGTAACAAGAGAGCCATTTTTGCTAAGATAGGTAACCACATCACCGACTGTATAAGTGTCGCTTTTTTGTATAATCAACAAATCATTAACCGAAATTTCAGGTTCCATACTGCCTGAACGAACAATAGCATTACCGATACCGCCAATCATCGGTAATGCTTCATGCAGAATATATCGAGCGTTCAAAACAATTACACAATAGACCATAATCAGAGCGGCAATCAAAATACCAATACAACGGAATATAATTTTAAAAATCTTTTTGAACATATCAATCGTGTTCCTTGAAGTTTTAATAATCTATCATAATCCTAACATATTTATATTTTATTGTCAACGAAACGGTTTTTCTATTCCATGTGTGTATTTTTGTAATTTTGATAAATGTGTTATAATAAAAGTCAGACAAATGAAAACTATTTTTATAAAAAGGAGTGAATGTACAATATCATGAATTTTTACATAGCTGATACCCATTTTGGGCATAATTCCGTTTTAAATTTTGACCATAGACCTTTTCGGGATATTGCGGAAATGGATAGAGTATTGATAAAAAATTGGAACGCTCGTGTTACTGAAAAAGATGATATTTATGTTGTTGGTGACTTTGCTTATAAAAATGAGAAACCAACGGAATGGTATTTAACAAGGTTGAAAGGGAAAAAGCACCTAATAGTTGGTAATCATGATAATCGCCTTGTTCAAAATCCAACGGCACTTTCCTTTTTCGTCAGTGTTGACCAAATACTTTATGTAACCGATGAAATGAACCGACAAAACTATCAAATCTGTCTGTGTCATTTTCCGATAGCCGAATGGAATGGCTTTTACAAAGGTGATTTACATGTTTACGGACATATTCATAGTGATAGAGGAGAGTCATACCAATTTATGCGTACGAAAAAGGCATATAATGCTGGTTGTATGATCAATAACTATATGCCTGTAACATTAGACGAACTGATAGTAAACAATAAATTTCATTATAATATCACCTGATAAAATTTATGCTTAAATTGGTCTTATACCCTCTTGACAAATGTGTTATAATAAAAGTTAGGCAAATAAAAACTATTTTTATAAAAAGGAATGAATGTACAATGACAAAGATTGATATTTTTTCCGGCTTTCTCGGTGCGGGAAAAACAACATTGATAAAGAAACTTATTAAAGAGGCTTACGGTAATGAAAAGATTGCCCTAATTGAAAACGAGTTTGGTGAAATCGGCATTGACGGCGGTTTCCTCAAAGAAGCGGGTATCCAAATCAATGAGATGAACTCAGGTTGTATTTGCTGTTCGTTGGTTGGTGATTTTCGAGAGGCTTTGAAACAGGTTTTGGAGCAGTATCACCCTGACCGCATTTTGATTGAGCCGACAGGTGTAGGTAAACTTTCCGATGTTATTCGTGCTGTTGAAGGTGTTGTTGACGAGAATGTCAAATTAAACGGCTTTGTAACAGTTGCCGATGTCAGCAAGTGCAAGATGTATATGAAAAACTTTGGTGAGTTTTATAACAACCAAATTGAATATGCAAGCACAATTATTTTGAGCAGAACACAGAACACCACAGATGAAAAAATGCAGGCGGCAGTGGCTCTTTTGAGGGAGCATAACGCTAAGGCGGCGATTGTAACAACACCATGGGATTTGCTGACAGGTCAGCAGATTTTGTCTGCAATCGAAGGCGATAATTCTCTTACAGAGGAATTGATGCGTGAGGCTGTTGAACAGCATGAGCATGATGAGGAAGAACACGAACATCATCACCATGACCATGATGAACATGAACACGAACATTGTCACCATGACCATGATGAACATAAACACGAACATTGTCATCATGACCATGACGAACACGAACACGAGCATTGTCATCATGACCATGACGAACACGAACACGAGCATTGTCATCATGACCATGACGAACACGAACATGAGCATTGTCATCATGACCATGATGAACATCATCATGAGCATGGCGAATGCTGTCATGGTCATCACCATCACCACGCCGATGATGTATTTACAAGTTGGGGTAAGGAAACAATCAAAAAGTACACCAAAGAGGAAATCGAAAAAATTCTGTCTGCTTTGTCTGATGAAGAAAAATACGGTACGATTTTGCGTGCAAAGGGTATTGTTGCTCCTGCGGACGGCACAGAGTGGATTCATTTCGATTATGTTCCGAGCGAATCTAATGTTCGTAACGGTTCAGCCGATTATACAGGCAGACTGTGTGTTATCGGTGCAAATTTGAACGAAACCGCTTTGGCAGAGCTTTTCTCTCTGTAATTAAAATCCGCCGCAATATTTTTGCAGACTGAGAGGTTGAAAATGGAAATTCCGGTTTATTTGTTTTTAGGCTTTCTGGAAAGCGGAAAGACAAAATTTATCCAAACAACTATGGAGGATACACGCTTTCATACAGGTGAAAGCACATTGATTGTTCTTTGTGAGGAGGGCGAGGAAGAACTCGATACCTCAAAGTTTAAGGGTGGTAATGTGCATATCGTTACGATTGAAGATTCGTCTGAAATGACAGCCAAATTTTTTGAGGACAATCAGAAAAAGTATAAAGCCGAGCGTGTATTGATTGAGTATAACGGTATGTGGTCAATAAATGATTTGGGTGCAGCTTTGCCGAAGAATTGGCAGGTTTATCAAATCATGATGATGGCAGATGCCCGTTCCTTTAATATGTTTAACAGCAATATGCGTCAGTTGATGTATGAGAAGCTGTCCGTTACAGAGGTTGTTGCGTTTAATCGCTGTCCGAAAGATGTTGATAAAGAGGCACTTCACGCAATCGTCCGCAGTGCAAACCGTAAAGCTGATATTCTGTATGAATATGAGGACGGCGAAGTAGAGTATGACGATATTGTTGATGAATTGCCCTTTGATTTAAAAGCTCCTGTTGTTGAAGTCAAGGACGAGGATTTTGCGTTGCTTTATGCTGACGCTATGGAAACGCCCGAAAAATATGACGGTTTGACAGTCAAATTCAGAGCATTGGTTGCTAAAAATGCCCGTTTACCGAAAGGCTATTTTATTGCAGGGCGTTTCTGTATGACCTGTTGTGAGGCAGATATTAAATATTATGGTTTCCTGTGCGATAATTTTGGTGACCAAGTCAAAAATAAACAATGGGTTATGCTGACAGCCAAAGTTAAGGCAAAACGCCATAGTATGTTTGGTAATGAAGTCGGACCGATGTTTACGGTTGTTTCAGTTGTGCCGACTTCCAAACCCGAAGAAGAAGTGGCGTCATTCTGACAGACAATGCCGATTTAATAAACAAAGGGAAAGTCTTTTATAAGGCTTTCCCTTTGTTTTTTTATAATTATAAAAATTTTTGTCAGAAGGCTGTAACCTTTCTCCAAAAAAGTCGTCTTTACAGATAAGGAGGTGAGAAATTTG
>JBJEQG010000023.1:1704-25584 GCA_051881635.1 Acutalibacteraceae bacterium | reverse complement strand
GCTCTTTCGGGGAAGGAGCGTGTCAATGAATTGTAACGAACTTCTCCCATGAGGAAGTCACGGTAACCAATGGTTGGTGCTTTGCTGTCGAGTGTGAACGGATTTTTGCCTTCGTCAGCCAGACGGGGGTCAAAACGGAAGTTGTGCCAATAGCCTGCCTGAACGGCTTTCTTTTCTTCAAGCTGTGAAATGCCCATACCGCCCTTGATACCGTGGTTGATACACGGAGCATAAGCGATAATAATGGACGGACCGTCATAGCTTTCCGCCTCGTTAAAGGCTTTCAGACACTGGTTGTAATCCGCACCCATGGCAACCTGTGCAACATAGACATAACCATAGCTCATGGCGATTGCTGCAAGGTCTTTCTTCTTTGTTGCTTTACCTGTGGCGGCAAACTGTGCAACAGAGCCAACCGGTGTTGCCTTAGATGCCTGACCGCCTGTGTTGGAGTAAACCTCAGTATCGAATACAAGGATATTAACATTCTTGCCGCTGGCAATGACATGGTCCAAACCACCGAAACCAATATCGTAAGCCCAACCGTCACCGCCGAAAATCCACATGGATTTTTTGGCAAGAGAATCTTTGTCTTTCAGGAGTTTAACCGCAAGTGTGCCAACTTCGGAATTGTAGGACTGTACATTTTCAAGTTCGGCAATCAATTTATCGGCGGCAGCACGGTTTGTCGCACTGTTGCCTGCGGTTGCTTTATAATCGGCACAAGCGGCTTTGAGAGCCTCGTTGTCTGTCAACTCTGTGATTTTGTCAACATATTCCATCAGTCTGCTACGGATAGCCTCTTGTGCAAGCTCCATACCGAAACCGAACTCGGCATTATCCTCAAACAGAGAGTTATGCCATGCAGGACCAAAACCCTTTTTGTTGACTGTGTACGGTGTAGCCGGTGCAGAACCGCCCCAAATGGAGGAACAGCCTGTGGCATTGGCAATAAACATTCTGTCACCAAAGAGCTGTGTGGCGAGTTTTGCATAAGGTGTTTCACCGCAGCCCGCACAAGCACCGGAGAACTCCAACAACGGCTGTCTAACCTGACTGCCCTTAATGGTTGTAGGCTTGAATTTCTCCAAAACTTCGGGCTTTTCGTCTAATGTGCGTGCGTAATTGAATACAGCCTGTTGCGGCATTTGACTGTCAATCGGAGCCATAGTCAATGCCTTGTTGCCTTTCATGCCCGGGCAAACCTGAGAACAGGACTGGCAACCTGTACAGTCAAGTGTGGAAATTGTCATTGTAAAGTGATAACCCGGCATACCTGTTGCGGGTTTTGACTTTGTACCCTCAGGAGCGTTTGCCAATTCCTCATCTGTCATAATTGCAGGACGGATAACGGCGTGCGGACAAACAAAGGAACAGAAAGTACATTGAATACAATTATCAGGATTCCATTCGGGAACATCAACGGCAATGCCACGCTTTTCATAAGCGGCAGAGCCTTGTGGTGCTGTACCGTCAACATGGGGCATAAATACGGAAACAGGGAGTTGATTGCCCTTATAGGCATTTACAGGTTTCAGAATGCTGTTAACATAATCAACAACTTCTTTTCTTCCCTCAGTCGCAACATCGGCAACACTGTCATCAGCGGCATTGAGCCATGCATCGGGAACGGTAATTTCCTTTACATCTTCCATGCCTCTGTCGATTGCAGCATGGTTCATATCGACAATCTTCTGTCCCTTTTTGCTGTAAGACTTTGTAGCGGCATCTTTCATAAACTTCTTTGCGTCCTCAGCGGGAATGATGTCGGCAATCTTAAAGAATGCGGATTGAAGGATTGTATTGATACGGCCGCCCAAACCGATTTCCTTGCCGATAGCGATACCGTCAATAACATAGAAATGGATATGCTTTTGAGCAAGCAATCTTTTCATTTTGCCGGGAAGTCTTGTTTCAAGTTCTTCAATCGGCCATGGACAGTTGAGCAGGAAGCTGCCGCCGTCTTTCAAGTCCTCAACCATTTCGTACTTATGTACATAAGACGGGTTGTGACAGGCAACGAAGTCAGCCTTGCTGATATAGTAAGAAGATTTAATCGGTGTATGACCGAAACGCAAGTGGGATACTGTCAAGCCGCCAGACTTTTTGGAGTCATAAGCGAAATAGCCCTGTGCGTACATATCGGTATGGTCACCGATAATTTTGATGGAGTTTTTGTTTGCACCAACTGTACCGTCAGCACCCAAGCCCCAGAATTTACAGGAGGTTGTGCCAGCCGGTGTTGTATCGGGGTTCTCCGTATTGTCAAGAGAAAGGTTTGTAACATCATCAACAATGCCGATTGTAAAGCGTCTTTTCGGTGTTTCGGACGCCATATTGCGATATACGGAAAGAATGTCGGCAGGTGTTGTGTCCTTTGAACCCAAACCATAACGACCTGTATAAACAGGTGTGCCGATAAATTCGGAATCCTGCAAAGCCGCCAATACATCAAGGTACAGCGGTTCGCCGATTGAACCGGGTTCTTTTGTTCTGTCCAAAACGGAGATTTTCTTAACTGTTTTCGGAAGTTGACTTGTAAGGTAAGAACCAACAAACGGTCTGTACAGTCTGACTTTGATTAAGCCGACTTTTTCACCTCTGGCGTTAAGATAATCAACGACTTCTTCAGCTGTATCGCATACAGAACCCATAGCAACGATAACTCTGTCGGCATCAGGTGCACCGTAATAGTTAAACGGCTTATAGTCCGTACCGATTTTTGCGTTGACTTGGTTCATGTAGTCAACAACGATTTCGGGAACGGCATCATAATAGCTGTTGCAAGCCTCACGAGCCTGGAAGAAAATATCGTCGTTTTGAGCTGTACCACGAATAACAGGGTGTTCCGGATTTAATGAACGGCGGCGGTAAGCCTCAACAGCATCCCAATCCAACATATCGCCGAGGTCTTCATAATCCCATACGGCAACCTTTTGAATTTCATGAGAGGTACGGAAACCGTCAAAGAAGTTCATGAACGGAACACGACCCTTGATTGCGGAAAGATGAGATACAGCGGAAAGATCCATAACCTCCTGAGGGTTATTGGAGCAAAGCATAGCAAAACCTGTTTGACGACAGGCATAAATATCGGAATGGTCACCGAAAATTGACAAAGCATGGCTTGTTAAAGCACGGGCGGAAACATGAATAACGGCGGGCATCAATTCACCGGCCATTTTGTACATATTCGGAATCATAAGCAGCAAGCCCTGAGAAGCTGTAAAAGTTGTAGTCAATGCACCGGCTGCCAAAGAGCCGTGAACTGCACCGGCTGCACCGCCTTCGGACTGCATTTCCGTAACCTGAACTTCTCTGCCGAAAAGGTTTTTAACGCCCTTAGCAGCAAACTGGTCGGTAACATCTGCCATAACAGATGACGGAGTAATCGGGTAAATCGCAGCGACATCGGTAAACGCATACGCTACATGAGCGGCGGCGTTATTACCGTCCATGGTTTTCATTTTTCTTGCCATTGGATTTTGTCCTCCTTTTAGTGTATAATAATATTGAAATTTGACTTTCAGTTTTTTGAGTAAGACAAACAAAAGTCATACCGTTTCATTGTTATAATAGCATATTTCCGCAGCGGTGTAAAGTGTAAATCGTAGATATTTTCTATTTTTTCTTTCAATAAAGCTTTTGTTTTTGGAGAAATAGATAGTTTTTGACAAGCGTTTTGGCTTGGTTATCGTTTTGAGGGTATAAAAATAACAGAAAAAATATTTTATCAAAGGTCTATTTTAAAGTAGATTTCAAGCAAGCGGTTTTACAATAAAAATACAATAATTTTTCAGGAGGCTGACTTATGAAAAAATGTAAGGCATTATATAGACTTATTGTTTGCGGATTGATTGCAGCGGCGGCTTTTTCGGGTTGTTCTTCCGTAGAAACAAACACATCAGGCACACAATCAACCGCTCAAAGCTCATCGGCAGCATCTTTTGCCGAAGAAAGTTCCAATAATGATACAAGCAGTTCCGTTTCCGACAACACCTCAAAGGATACGGAAAGCACAACAAAAATACCGAGTACGGGATTGGAAACGGCGGCTGAGGCGGTCAATGTTGAAAATATTGAGTTTAAGGCAAAGGACAGCTATACAGATTATACATCAGGTTGTATCAATATTGCCTTGTCTGACAGCGGCATGACCTCAGGTACAGGTTATACGGCAGACGGCAGCCGCATTACAATTACCGCCGAAGGCACTTATGTATTTTCGGGAACGCTTTCAGACGGACAAATTGTTGTCAATGCTCCCAAAGATGCCGATGTTCGTTTGGTTTTGAATAATGTATCAATAACCTGTACAAGCAGTGCGGCCATTTATGTTTCACAAGCTGATAAGGTTATTATCAGTTTACCCGAAAATACAACCAATACATTAACAGACCAAAATCCCTCACAGGACTCCGAAGGCAACGATATTACAGCGGCAGTTTACAGCAAAGAATCGCTGACAATCAATGGTTCTGGAACTTTGAATATCAATGCCAACAATAATGATGCCATTACTTCAAAAGATACATTGAAAATTACAGGCGGCACACTGAATATTAAGTCCGTTGATGACGGTTTAACGGGCAAAGACCGTGTGCTTATTCGTGACGGCATTATCAATATTGAATGTAACGGTGACGGTATTAAGTCCACAAATACGGAAAGTGACAGCGGTTATTTCTATATGGAGGGCGGCACGCTGACCATTAAAGCCGGTAATGACGGGGTTCAAGCCGAAACAAGTATGCTGATTACAGGTGGAACGATTGATATTAAAACAGGCGGAGGCAGTGCCAATGCAACGGTTAAAACAGATAATAACGGCTTTGGCGGCGGCAGATTTTTCCCGACCAATCCCGACAGTACGGACAGCAGTGCTGACAGTGAATCAATGAAAGGTCTGAAAGCCTCTTATTATATTGATATTACAGGCGGTACAATCGTGTTTGATACGGAAGATGACAGTATTCATTCCGGTGATACAGTGCGTATTGCGGGCGGTACAATCACAGCGGCTTCGGGAGATGACGGTGTTCATGCCGATTCTGTTTTGGAAATCAGCGGAGGAAAAATTGATGTTACAAAGAGTTATGAGGGCTTGGAGGCTCAGAAAATTACAATCAGTGGCGGTGATACTTCCGTTGTGTCGTCCGATGACGGTATAAATGCGGCAGGCGGTACGGACAGTTTAACAGGGCGTCCAACTCAGGACAGCTTTAATTCCGCCAACAGTGCGGTTATTGAAATTACAGGCGGTCAGGTCATTGTTAATGCTTCGGGTGACGGTATCGACTCCAACGGTAAACTAACGATTTCAGGTGGTACGGTTATTGTCAGCGGTCCGACAGATAACGGTAATGGTACATTTGATACAGAAGGCGATTTTGTAATTAACGGCGGAAATATTTTGGGTATAGGTTCTTCTGGTATGATGGTCACGCCGTCAGGAAGTTCAACACAAAATTCGATTTCGGTTGCCTTAGGGACTTCATATAATGCTAACAGTAAGGTTACCATAAAGGACGCAGACGGAAACACTATTGTAGAGTACACTTCACCTAAAAGTTTTAATGCCATTCAATACAGTTCTTCCCATATTGAATTGAACAAAGATTATAGTTTCTATGTTGATGATACCCTTGTTACAACAGTGACAGCTACAAGTACGGTTACCACAAGCGGCAACGGTGGCTTTGGTGGCGGAATGGGTGGTCATGGAGGAGGTATGCCTCCTATGGGTGGTCGTTTCTAAATCTTTTAAAATTCAGCAATCCATTCATTAACATAAAAAAATAAAGAGCCGTCGGTATGGAAAGTAATTTGTACCGACGGTTCTTTTGTTCTGTGATATTATATTGAGGTTAGATAAGGATATTTGCAGGTCTTGAATTTCAAGGGTTTTATGATATAATATGAACATAAATGAAGACTTTGAACATTTGAGTTTGATTGAATTTTAAAGGAGATAAACCCGATGAAACTTTTTGAAAAAACTTTAGACAGCCAGGAAATCTTTAACGGCAGAGTAATTCATGTTACGGTAGATACAGTTGAATTGGAGGACGGAAAAACATCTAAGCGTGAAGTTGTTGGACACCCCGGCGGCGTTTGCGTGGCGGCATTGACGGAAAACGATGAATTGCTTTTCGTCCGTCAATTCCGTTATCCCTACAAAGAGGTTGTTTTGGAATTGCCCGCAGGCAAACTTGAAAAAGGTCAAAATCCGCTTGAAAACGGTAAGCGTGAACTTTTGGAGGAAACAGGTGCAATCGGCAGAGAATATATATCGCTCGGCAAGCTCTATCCTTCACCTGGCTATTGCGGCGAGATTATCCATATCTATTTTTGCAAAATCGACCATTACGAACAGCAGAGATTAGACGCAGGCGAATTTTTGAATGTTGAGAAAATTCCGCTGAAAACGGCTTTGGAAATGGTATTGAACAATGAAATTCCCGATGCCAAAACACAAACGGCAATTATGAAAACCGCTTTAATGCTTGATAAATTGCGTGGTTAAACGATAAAAACAATGACGAATTTACCGGAACCGATTGGTGTTTATTTACATATTCCATTTTGCGACGGAAAATGTCCCTATTGCGATTTTTTTTCCAAAAAAGCAGACGAACAGGAATTTGACCGCTATACGGAAGAAATGGTAAAGCGAATTTATAAAGAGGCTTCACTCATAAACCGCCATGCCGATACAGTTTATTTCGGTGGCGGTACGCCGAGCCTTTTGGGCAGTGAACGCTTAAACAGAATACTCAAAGCCGTACAGGACAGTTTTGGTTTGACAACTCATGCCGAAGTGACGGTAGAGGTTAATCCGACACCGAAAAACCTCCCCGATTTTTATGCCCTAAGAAAAGCCGGCTTTAATCGTTTATCTATGGGCTTGCAGTCGGCAAATGCAAATGAATTGCAAATATTAGGGCGAAAGCATACGGCAGAGGCGGCAACAAAGGCGGTAACTTTGGCACGACAAAACGGTTTTGAAAATATTTCTTTGGATTTAATGCTTGCCATACCGTACCAAACAACGGAAAGCCTGAAACACTCAGTGGAATTTTGTGCCGCACAGGAATGTTGCCATATTTCATGCTATCTATTGAAAATTGAGGAGGGAACACCATTTTTTAAGCGGCAGTCTGAATTGCCATTATTTGATGATGAGCAACAGGCGGATTTTTATCTGCAAGCCTGTGAACTTTTAGAGCAAAACGGTTATAAACAGTATGAAATTTCCAACTTTGCAAAAAAAGATTATGAAAGCCGCCATAATCTGAAATATTGGCATGATGAAGAATATATCGGAATTGGAGCATCAGCTCATGCGTTTATAAACGGAAAACGATTTTATTACCCTCGTTCTTTGGAGGACTTTTATGCTGACAAACGCATTGAGGAGGGAAACGGCGGTGATGAAGAAGAATATATTATGTTGGCGTTGCGTTTAACAGAGGGACTGTGCCGTTCCCGATTTCAAAAACGCTTTGGTTATGCTTTGCCACAGAAATATTTTCGGTCGGCTCAACGCTTTGTAGCTACAGGATTAACAGAGGTCGGACAAGACAGCATAAAGTTAACCCGTCAGGGATTTCTTGTGTCAAATGCATTGATTGCCGAAATTTTGAGTTGAAATTTTTGCCGTCAAACCTTGAAAAAATTTTTGTAGACATTGAGGCAATTTTGTTATATAATGACAATGTATGACGATGAGAAATTCCCGAAAGGATTGAAAATTATGAAAAAAACCGCAAAATCCCTTATTGCTTTGAGTGCTGCCGCTGTGATGCTGAGTGCATCGGGTTGTGCTGATACTTCTTGGAGCTTCAAAAACAAATACGAAACCCTCTCAAACGGTGCGTATATTTATTATACCTATGCCGCTTACAGTGATGCCTATTCCAAAATTACGGACTATGACACCTATATTTTGGACCAGAAAATTGAGGATACAGATGCAACAGAATGGATTGCAAACAGGGCAAAGGAAGAATGTGTTGCCCGTTTGACAATGAGCCGTTTGATTAAAGAAAAGAAAATTAAGCTGACAGACTCAGATTTGAAGGACTATGAAAGCTATTCCGATTCCATTTATTCATATTACTTTGAGTCGGCGTTTGAGCAGTTGGGCATTTCAAAGGAAACATACAGAAAATGCTCCGGTACATACAGTGCCTATTCTGAGGCATTGTTTAAAAGCATTTATGATGTAGGTGGTACAAGTGAAGTATCCCAAGAAGATTTGGAAAAATACTTTACGGAGAATTATACGGATTACTATTATTTCTCCCTGCCCTTGACCGAAACAGATGACAATAATAAGACCGTTGATATTTCCGATGAGAACAAGGAGATTATTACATCTCGCTTTAAAAACTATGTTGAGCTGATTAACACCGACGGAAAAACAAAAGACGATGTTTTGAAAAAATACCAGTCCGACTATTCAACCGACAAAGACCCTGGCACATCAAGCACCACTATTTTGTCAGAGTCGGGTTTGCCGGAAGATTTGCAGAAAGCCATAAAAGAGCTTGAAGAAGGTAAGGCAACTTGTTTGGAGGTCAACAGTAGTTATTACTTTGTCTACAAGGGTAAAATTAAGGACAAACTCTCCACAATCGCATCGGGTTCAGAAGAATCTGAGGTTGTTCAAACCCGTCTGTCTGTTCTCCATAAGATGAAAAATGATGAATATCAGGATTATTTGGACGAAGAAGCCAAAAAGACAAAGTATGAAACAAATGATGCCTGCCTGTCCAAATACAGCGTTAAGAGAGCCGTTGATATTATCAACAGTTTGGGTTAATAACATATAAATAAAAACCGTACATTGTTTCAATAGCGGAACAATGTACGGTTTTGTTGTTTAGATAACATTATAAGTTGTTTCTTACGATGTTTAAGAAATATTCATGAACCTTTGTGTTGTCTGTCAGTTCAGGGTGGAAAGAGGTAACAAGCTGATTACCCTCTCGTGCGGCAACAATATGCCCGTCAACAGTAGATAAAACCTGAACACTGTCATTGACGGTTTCAATATACGGGGCACGGATAAAAACCATTGGTATGCTTTTTCCGTCAAATAAGCCCTCTGTAGCGAAACTGCCTAACTGCCGTCCATAAGCGTTTCTTTTTACGGAAATATGCATGGTTGCAAAATGGCGGCGTTCATCGTTTGTCAGGTTTTCGGCAAGCAAAATCATGCCGGCACAAGTACCGAATACAGGTAAACCGCTGAGGATTTTTCCCTTTAATGTATCAAATAAATCCAAATCATGCAGCAGCTTTCCAATAGTGGAGCTTTCGCCACCGGGTAAAATCAATCCATCAAAGGGCTGATTGAAATCCTCTTTTTTCCGTATCTCAAAATAATCTGTCCCCAACTGCCGCAGCATTTTTTCATGCTCCAAAAAAGCACCCTGTACGGCAAGAACGGCAATCCGCATCAGATACCACGCTCCGCCATAAGAATTTTGATTTCATCGGCGTTGATACCAACCATAGCTTCACCCAAATCCTCAGAAACCTCAGCCAAAATATCAGGATTGTTGTAGTTTGTAACAGCCTTAACAATAGCAGCGGCACGCTTTTCGGGATTGCCTGACTTGAAAATGCCTGAGCCAACGAATACACCCTCAGCACCTAACTGCATCATCAATGCGGCATCAGCAGGTGTTGCAACACCGCCTGCCGAGAAATTAACAACAGGCAGTTTACCGTTGTCATGAACGAATTTAACAAGCTCATATGGAACAGCCAACTCTTTTGCGGTTACAAAAAGCTCGTCCTCACGCTGTGCGGCAATGCGGCGAATATCGCCCTGAATTGTTCTCATGTGGCGAACAGCTTGAATAACATCGCCTGTGCCAGCTTCACCTTTGGTACGAATCATAGATGCACCCTCAGCAATACGACGTAGAGCTTCGCCTAAATTTCTTGCACCGCAAACAAACGGAACTTTGAATTTTGTTTTATCAATATGGTTTACATCGTCAGCAGGGGAAAGAACTTCGCTTTCGTCAATGTAGTCGATTTCAAGAGCTTCCAAAATCTGAGCTTCCACAAAATGACCGATACGAGCCTTTGCCATAACAGGAATGGAAACGGCATTTTGAATACCTTTAATCATTTTCGGGTCACTCATACGGGCAACACCGCCTGCGGCACGAATATCAGCAGGAATTCTCTCCAAAGCCATAACGGCACAAGCACCGGCAGCTTGGGCAATTTTTGCTTGTTCAGGGGTGGTAACATCCATGATAACACCGCCTTTAAGCATTTGGGCAAGGTTCTTATTAAGTTCATATCTGTTTTCTGACATGGTTAAAATCTCCTTTTTTGAAGTTTTTGGAAATAACACCTCTAATTATAAGACTTTTTGTACCCTTTTCAATGCACAAAAAACTAAAAAATAAAGGGTACAGTTTTATTTCTCTTGAAATTCATAGAAAAATGTCCTATACTTATGTTAATTATCGAAATTAAGGGGAAAGTAAAAATGAATAATATACAAGAGGCCTGTTTGAATATCGTTATGGTTGAGCCTGAAATTCCACAGAATATGGGAAATGTGGCTCGAACCTGTGCGGCAACCAATGTGCGGCTGCATATTGTTAAACCAATGGGTTTTGCGATTGATGATAAAAAGTTGAAACGGGCGGGTTTGGATTATTGGCACCTTTTGGATATAACATATTATGAAAATTTGGACGATTTTTTTGAACGCACCAAAGGCGGTGTCTATTACTATTTTTCCACAAAGGCAAATCATGTCTATACACAGGTTAACTATCCAAATAACTGTTATCTTTTGTTCGGCAAGGAAACAAGGGGATTGCCCGAAAGCCTTTTGCACGAAAATCCCGACACAACGGTTCGTATTCCTATGATTAGTGAGGCTAGGAGTTTGAATTTGAGCAATTCCGTTGCTATTGGTATTTATGAGGTTTTGCGTCAATGGAACTATCCGCAATTAACTTCTCTTGGAAAACTGAGAGAATATGACTGGGATTAACGCCACAAAAAAATATTTAAAAAAGGACTTGAAATTCTATAAATTGCGTGTATAATTAGAAGTATACACAATATATAGTTTATTGGAGGAGAAAATTATGGAAATTATTGTACATGGTTCAGAACAAATCAGCCGTAATGAACAACAGGCCTATGTTGACTATATCCAAAATAAATACAATCGTAAAATTAAAACATTGGAAATCACTGTTGACGGTGAAGATGTAGACTTGAACTACGAATTTCAAGATGTGCCTTTTGAGCGTATCCGCCGTATTACAGGTTACTTGGTTGGCACAATGGACCATTGGAACGATGCCAAAAAAGCAGAGGAGGCTGACCGTGTAAAACACGGTTTGGCTTAAAGTGAAAAGATTTCCAAAAGCTGCATTTGAAAAAAATGCGGCTTTTTTCTTTGCTCCATAAGTTAAGATGTGTTTGAAAAAATCATCTTGTTACCAATCGGAAAGCATGATATAATTGAAACACAAGATTGAAATATGAGGAATTATGTGGACAACCACAAGAGAGAAAGGACAAAATTTTATTATGATTACGGTTTCTGATGTAGCATTGAATTTCAGTGGCACAAACTTGTTTTCGGAAGTTAATCTTAAATTTACACCCGGTAACTGTTACGGCGTTATCGGTGCAAACGGTGCGGGAAAATCAACATTTCTGAAAATTTTGTCAGGTGAATTAGAGCCGACCAAAGGTGAGGTTATCATTCCCGATGAATTAAGAATGTCCGTTTTGAAGCAAGACCACTTTGCCTTTGATGATTATACGGTTTTGGACACTGTTATTTACGGCAATAAAAAATTGTATGATGTTATGAAAGAAAAAGACGCTTTATATGCAAAGGCAGATTTTAACGATGAGGACGGTATTCGTGCATCAGAGTTAGAGGCGGAATTTGCTGAAATGGACGGTTGGGAAGCAGAAAGCGATGCCTCAAAGCTCATTCAGGGCTTGGGACTTGACGAAAGCCTGTTGTATGTTCAAATGTCGGGCTTAACAGGTAATGAAAAAGTTAAAGTCCTTTTGGCACAGGCATTATTCGGCAATCCCGAAATTATCCTTTTGGACGAACCGACTAACGGTTTAGATGTTATGGCAATTTCATGGTTGGAAGATTTCCTTTTGGACTATGCAGGTACGGTTATCGTTGTTTCCCATGACCGCCATTTCCTGAATACGGTTTGTACACATATCGTTGATATTGACTATACAAAGATAAAAATGTATGTCGGTAACTATGAATTTTGGTATGAGTCGAGCCAAATGATGCAACAGATGATTAAACAGCAGAATAAAAAGACTGAGGAGAAAATCAAAGAACTTCAAAGTTTTATTCAGCGGTTTTCTGCCAATAAATCAAAATCAAAACAGGCAACCTCACGCCGTAAACTGTTGGACAAGCTGACGGTTGAGGAATTGCCGGCATCAAGCCGCCGTTATCCATTTGTCGGTTTTAATATGGATAGGGAAATAGGCAAAGAAGTTTTGGCAGTTGAGGGTATTTCCAAAACGGTTGACGGCGAGAAACTTTTGGATAATGTTTCTTTCCGTGTAGAGCGTACGGATAAAATTGCGTTCCTGTGCGAAAACGAAAATGCCATTACAGCCTTGTTTGATATACTCATGGAAAAAACACAACCCGATGAAGGTAAATTTAAATGGGGTGTCAGCACATCGCAATCATATTTTCCGAAAGACAATTCCGCTTTTTTTGATGAATGTGATTTGTCAATTATTGATTGGATTCGGCAGTATGTCACAGGCAACGATAATACGGATACTTTTCTCAGAGGTTTTCTGGGGCGTATGCTCTTTTCGGGAGATGATGTTTTCAAACCCGTTAAAGTCCTTTCAGGCGGTGAGCGTGTGCGTTGTATGCTGTCCCGCATGATGATGTTCGGAGCGAATGTTTTGATTTTGGACCAACCGACAGACCATTTGGATTTGGAGTCCATTACAGCCGTCAACAAAGGCTTGCAGAACTTTAAGGGTGTTATCCTGTTTACATCTCATGACCATGAGTTTATTTCAACTGTGGCAACCCGTATTATCGTATTGCAAAAAGACGGTATTCGGGATATTACATCAAGTTATGACGAATATCTGGAAGAAAATAAGTTGGTGCGTACCGACAAAATGGATTGAAAATAAAACAGATTGACGGGTGAAAAATATGGCAGACGAAACGGAGCGTTCCGAAGTTTTCCTTAATCTTTATAAGACTATGGAACAGATTTTAACAAATAAATATTACAACAGCGGTGACGCAGTCAAAGGCAGTGTGGTAGTGCGTTTTATGAATGACAGTGAAGGCCGTCCGTTTCGTGATAAGCTGGATTTGTGCAGGGAAATCCGCAATCTTTTGGCACACCATGCCGATGTGGGCGGAGAAAGCATTGTTGAACCGTCGCAGGCTATGGTAGATTTCCTTCAAAGCGTGGTTGACTATTTGCAAAGACCACCGTTGGCGTTGAATTTTGCGACACGGTGGGAGGATATTGTCAAAGCTAATTTAACGCAAAAGGCCTTGTCCGTTATGAAACGCATGGAGCAAAGGGGCTTTTCGCATATTCCTGTTTTTGAAAACGGGAATATGGTCGGTGTATTCAGTATCAGTACCGTATTTTCATATATTGTCGAAAACAGAAATGCGATATTGGACGAACAAACGGAAATTATGGACTTTTACGATATGCTGCCTGTTGAAAGGCATAAAAACGAACAGTTTATGTTTATGAGCCGAGAGGCTACGATTTCCGAAGTACGGGCGGCGTTTGAAAAAAAGCGGGAGCGTTCACGCCGTTTGGCGATTGTTTTTATTACCGAGAACGGCAAAAAAGACAGTCGTCTTTTGGGTATGTTGACACCGTGGGATATTCTGTAAAAAGGAAAATTTAATATGTAAAAACAATACAAGGGAAAGCCTTTTCGGATAAGGTTTTCCCTTGTATTTTGTTTATTTTTTGCTGTGGGATTTGACGCAAAGGGAGGCAATAAAGGCAAACAGTATGGCGGCGGCTATACCGGCAGAACAGGAAGTGAAACCGCCCGTCAATATGCCAAGCCAGCCATTTTCATTGACAGCCTCCTCAATGCCTTTTGCCAAGCTGTAACCAAAACCTGAAATCGGAACTGTTGCTCCGCCACCTGCAAAATTGACTAACGGTTCATACAGACCGACAGCCGTCAAAGCAACACCAAGAACAACAAAAAGAACCAATATACGGGCGGGGGTCATCTTTGTTTTGTCTATTAAAATTTGAGCGATAACACAAATTAAACCGCCAACCCAAAACGCATTTAAAAAGTTCATGTTATTTACCTCTATATTTTTATTTACAGATAGTTTTTACCCAAAAAACAGAATTTATGATTAGAGTTATTCAATAACCATAAAACAGTAGGCAAACGCTGTTTGCCTTTGGAAAAATTGTACTATTGAGGACAGAACTTTTAATAAAAATCTGCCAAAAAATAGAGAAGGAAAATTTAGCACAGTGCTTGCATTTTGGGTGCGTATATACTATAATAAGAACATTGAGTGGTGAATAGTGGTGGAAAGTAGCATGGCGTGCAATAAAGTAAAACCTTGACGGGAAAATTTGTTTTTTCGCTTTGCTGTATGAGGAAAATGCTATGTTGATTGGAACTTATCAACATAATATTGACGCCAAAGGGCGTGTAATTATGCCCGCCAAGCTGCGTGAGGAGCTTGGAAATGTTTTTTACGCCACAAAAGGAATTGACGGCTGCATTACGGTGCGTTCCAAAACTGATTGGGAAGCATTAGGTCAAAAGCTGAGGGAGTTACCCGCAGCTCAGACAATAGAGTTGCAGCGTTTTTTATTCTCAGGTGCCGCTGAACTTGAACCCGACAAACAAGGGCGTGTTTTGCTGCCCCAGACACTCAGAGATTATGCCTGCCTGTCAAAAGATGTAGTCATCATAGGCACAGGCTCTAATGTTGAAATATGGGACGCTGACAAATGGAATGAATACAACAACGCCATTACGCAAAAAAGCGTGTTGGATATTATGAAAACCTTTGGGCTTTGATAGGAGTCTTATCATGATTGATTTTGTACATAAATCTGTTTTATTGACAGAAACAATAAATGGACTGAATATCAAACCCGACGGGATTTATTTGGACGGTACGGCGGGGGGTGGCGGTCATTCGGCGGCAATCGCTGAAAAACTGACCACGGGACGCCTTATTTCCTTAGACCAGGACCCTGATGCTATTGAGGTTTTACGGCAACGGTTTAAGGACAATCCCTGTGTTACGGTCTATCAATCCAATTTTTCAAAAATAACCGATGTGCTTAAAGACTTGCAAATTGAGGCTTTGGACGGCGTTATGATGGATTTGGGTGTTTCTTCCTATCAGCTCGATACCGCCGAGAGGGGCTTTTCCTATCATAAGGAAGCACCGCTCGACATGAGAATGAAAAAGTCCGGTGCGACAGCTGCCGATTTGGTCAATACATTGAGCTTTTCGGAACTTGTGCGTATTCTTACGGTTTACGGCGATGAAAAATTTGCCAAGAGTATTGCACGAATGATTGAACAGGAGCGTCAGAAAGCACCGATTACAACAACAACACAGCTTGCGGAAATTGTAAAAAATGCCTATCCCGCAAAAGCAAGGCGTGACGGTCACCCTGCTCGCAAAACTTTTCAGGCATTGAGAATTGCCGTAAACGGCGAAATGGACAGTCTGTCCGAAGGTTTGGACGCAGCGTTTAATGCCCTGAAACCAAAAGGACGGTTGGCTGTTATTACTTTCCATTCGTTGGAGGACCGAACAGTTAAATTAAGAATGAGGGAATGGTGTGAAGGTTGTACCTGTCCGAGAGATTTCCCCGTTTGTGTATGCGGTAAAAAGCCGAGAGCGGTTTTGGTCAATCGAAAGGCAATAGAGCCATCTGCTGAGGAATTGGCGGAAAATAACCGTAGTCGCAGTGCCAGACTGCGTGTATGTGAAAAAACAAATTTTGTACCTTATAGCTTATAATTTGGGAAAGGGAGGAATAAATTGTGATGAGAGATGAAAATTCATCTGCATATGACTTTTCGTTGTTTGAAGATGCGGTTGAAGTCAGACAAAATAATGAAAATCCAAAATCGAAAAACAACATAATTCGTCTGCCTTCCAACAATAGAGCAGAAAAAACACAACGCCGCCGTCATAATCCGTTTTTAATTTTCGGTGTCAGCGTTTTGGTTATTATAGCAACAGTTGTTTTGGTGACGATTGTACAGAGCAATGTGCGTTTGAATGAATTAAATGCCAAGCTGGTTGATACGGAAGAAGAAATTGCCATGCAAAAAAATTTGGCATCACAGTATCAGGTTGTTGTGGATAGTAAATTGTCTATGGATACCATTCAGCAATATGCCGAGGAAAAGTTGGGTATGACTAAAACTCAAAAAAACCAAAAAATCTTTTTGACATTGACAGACGGTGATGTTGGCAATGTTGTAACAGAAGATGAATCCAATAATATACTTGACGCTTTGTCACAGGCTTTCAAGGGTTTATGGTCATAAATCGAATAAGTATTTAGGGGGAGGTTGCGGCAAAAGGAAATTTTCCTTATGTTACAGCCTCATTTCTATTTATAAAACAACTTGGAAAATCTGAGGTTATGTTCAGTAAGCATAGTTTGTTAAAAAAATCAATATCTATTGATATTGACAGGGCGTGTTCTTGAAAGGGGTTATTTTATGGCAAAAAGAGGCGTGGCGGCAAAGCAATGGCGGCGGGCGATTATTGTTTTGCTTGTAATTTTGATTGCAGGCTTTGGAACGGTATCGGCTCGTCTTTTTATACTCCAAACGGTTGAAGCGGAGGATTTGCAGAAAAGAGCCGTCAGTCAGCAGTTGAGAGATACGACCATATCCGCCAAAAGAGGCAGTATTTATGATTCAACGGGACAGATTTTGGCACAGAGCGTTTCCGTTTGGCAGATTGTTTTAGCTCCGGCTTATTTCAAAACCGATGCACAAAGGGAATATGTAGCCAAGGGTTTATCCGAACTTTTGGAATTGGATTATGACAATCTTTATGAAAAAACACAGCGTGAGAACTCCTATTATGTTGTTATCAAACGCCGTGTAAGCACTGATACACGGGATAAGGTTTTGGAATTTATAAAAAAAGGGCATGAAGATAAAAAAATTGCGTTGTCCTCACAGGTTATAGATACTTTGGAAGATTACGAAAGATACTATACATACGATAATTTTGCCGCCGATGTTTTAGGCTTTACGGGTTCGGACGGTCAGGGTTTGTCGGGTATCGAATATCAGTATAACGATGTTTTGACGGGTACGAACGGGCGTTTGGTTACTGCCAAAGATGCGGCCGGTACGGAAATGGCTTTCCAATATGAGGAAAAGGTTGATGCAGTTGATGGTTATAATCTTGTTTTGACAATTGACAGCACAATCCAAAGTATTATGGAAAAATATGTGCGTCAGGCGATTGTAGAAAATAAGGTTGCTAATCGTGGCTGTGCCATTATGATGAATGTTAAGACGGGTGCGATTATCGGTTTGGCGTGTGAGGGTTCATATAACCCGAATGAACCGTATGTTATTGCCGACAAAGAGGCATTGAAAGAGATTGATAAAATTAAGGACGAGGATAAAAAAGCAGAGGCGGAATATGCGGCTCTTGCCAAACAGTGGAGAAACAAAGCAGTCAGCGATACCTATTACCCCGGTTCCGTATTTAAAATGGTAACGGCATCGGCGGTTTTGTCCGAAGGTTTGATTGATGACGATACACGCTTTACCTGTTCGGGTTCTTATGTGCCGTTTGAGGGTTCGGGAGCAATTAGCTGCCATTACCACAGCGGTCACGGCACACAAACTTTGGAGCAGGCTTTGTGCAATTCATGTAACCCGGCATTTATGCAAATGGGCAATATGTTAGGTACAACAAAGTTTTATCAATATTATGCGGCATTCGGTTTCTCAGAAAAAACCGGTATTGACTTGCCGGGCGAAAGCAGCGATATATTCTTTACACATGACGGTGTTGAAAAAATGGATTTATCAGACCTTGCGGTTGCATCTTTCGGTCAGAACTTTGCGATTACACCAATCCAAATGATTACGGCTTGTGCGGCGATTGCCAACGGCGGCAATCTTATGCAGCCTTATATGGTATCACAGGTTGTAGATGCTGAGGGTAATGTTATCAAAACAACAGAGCCGACCGTTAAGCGTCAGGTTATTTCTTCCGAAGTTGCCGAGCAAATTTGCGGTATGTTGCAGCAAAATGCCATTGACGGCGGTGCGACTAACGGTTATGTTGCAGGTTATCGTATCGGCGGAAAAACAGGTACATCTGAGGCAAAGCGTGACAGCAACGGTGACGGCGAAAAGGATTATATTGCCTCCTATTGCGGTATTGCTCCCGCTGATGATGCACAGGTTGCAATGCTTGTATTTTTTGATACACCGACAGGTGACAGCTATTACGGTTCTGCCGTTGCAGGACCTTGTTTCCGCAATATCATGAGCGAAGTTCTGCCATATTTGGGTATCGAAAAGCAATATACACAGGACGAAATGGATAAGTTGGATACAATGGCGGGATTCTATACAGGCTATTCTTTGGAAGAAGCGGAAACAATGGTTCATAATGACGGACTGAAATTCGTTGTTGTAGGTAACGGTGAAAAAGTTATCGACCAAAACCCGTCCTATGGTTCAACAATTCCGAAAGACGGTACGATTATTCTCTATACAGATAGCAGCAGTGATGAAGAAAAAACAACCGTTCCCAATTTTACGGGGCTGACAATGACAGAAGCAAATACATTGGCATCGGAAAATCACCTGAACTTGTGTATTACGGGTTCTTTACAGGCGGAGGGTATTGCATATGCAAGTGCACAGGATATTGCTGTTGGAACGGTCGTTGAAAAATATACGGTTGTTACGGTTACTTTTAACCAAAATAACCAAATAGAATAATCCGATACATTATATACGGAGATAAAACAGGGATATTTTAAAAGCACCGAAAGAGAGCATACTCTTTCGGTGTAAAATTTGAAAGGTGGATAAAATTATGATGTTGGGTATGTGGACGGTTATAGCGGCGGTTTCCGCCTTTGCTATTGCCGCAGTCATGGGATTATGGCTAGTTCCTTTTCTTAAAAAATTACATTTCGGTCAGACCATTCTTCAAGAAGGACCGAAGTGGCATGGGGGAAAACAGGGAACACCGACAATGGGCGGTTTTATGTTTATTACCGCAAGCCTTTTGGTAATGGTTGTCTGTGTTCTGCTCTATTACATGACGGCAGACATCAATCCACCGGAAACACGGCTTGAAACAATAAAAATATTTGCGGGTTTGTTTTTGGCTTTGGCAAGCGGCTTTATCGGTTTTATTGATGATTACATCAAAGTTGTTAAAAAGAGAAATTTGGGGTTGACTGCCAAACAAAAATTGATTTTACAGTTTTTGGTAGCGATTGCCTATTTGGTTACGCTTTGGCTGAGTGGTGCGTCAACGGCAACATTTATCCCGTTTGTCGGCAGTGTCGATATTGGTTTGATTTATTGGCCTTTGGCGGCTATTGTCATCGTTGGTATGACGAATGCGGTCAATCTGACAGATGGTATTGACGGTTTAAACGGTTCGGTTACTTTTTTTGCGGCAATTTTCTTTATGTTGATTGCCGGCAGTATGGGGCGTATGGGTTTCAGTATTGAGGCGGCGGCATTGGCAGGCGGCTGTTTGGGCTTTTTGATGTGGAACTTCCACCCTGCAAAAGTCTTTATGGGAGATACCGGTTCTCTGTTTTTGGGCGGTTTTGTTTGTGCATTGGCATTTGGCATGAATATTCCGATTTTGCTGCTTTTGTTGGGTTTTATTTATTTGGCGGAGATGTTCTCGGTTATCTTGCAGGTTACATATTTCAAACTGACACACGGCAAGCGTCTTTTCAAAATGAGTCCCATTCATCATCATTTTGAGATGTGCGGTTGGTCTGAGGTAAAGATTGTAGCCGTATTCAGCATGATAACGGCTGTTTTTGGTGCAGGAGCGTTTTTGTTGGTGTTGTTCGGAAACGGAACAGTACCGATTGCTTAATCAGTTTGTTTTGAAAAGGAAGTGAGTTTATGTCCGGCGATACATCGGCAAGAAAGCTGCCAAGACACGAGGAGCATACAGAAGAAAGGGTTGATTTTTCAGCACCGAAAAGCATACGCAGACGATATAAATGGTTTTCTGTTCGGCTGGGTGTTGATATGACATTTTTGTTTGTCATTCTGCTTTTATTGATTATTGGTTTGATCATGATGTTTTCTGCCAGCTATCCGGCAGCATTGCATTATAAAAACAACAGCTACTATTATTTAAGTCGGCAAGGTACATTTATGATTGTCGGTGTTGCGGTAATGATTTTGACTTCCTATTTTGATTATCATCATCTGCATAAACTTGCACCGATTGTATTATTGATTTCGTTTGTGCTTTTGGGTGTAGTTCTGATTATGCCAACAAATGTGCCAGGTGTACACCGTTGGATTAACTTTGGATTTTTTGATTTACAGGCGTCTGAGGTAAGCAAGTTTGCGATTATTCTTTTTATGGCTCATTGGGGTTCGATTTATGCCAATAAAATGGATACCTTTAAAGTTGGTGTTCTGCCCGGACTGCTGATTTTGATTTTAACTTGCGGATTGCTTTATTTAGAACCGCACTATTCGGGTATTGTTATCATGATTATGCTTATGGCGGTTATGATGTTTATCGGCGGTGTTAAGGTCCGCTATTTTGTAATTGCAGGTATTGCTGTTGTCGCTGTGGTTTTGATTTTAGTTCTCACCGACAAATTGGGTTATGCAATGGAGCGTTTAGACGGTTGGGGTCAGGCGTTGACTTATGTTGATGATGATTTATGGCAAAAGACCTATCAGACAAGAAACTCCTTGTATGCTATCGGTTCAGGCGGCTTTTGGGGATTAGGTTTGGGACAGTCCAGACAGAAATATCTGTATTTGCCCGAAGCACAGAACGACTTTGTTTTTGCGGTTGTGTGCGAGGAACTCGGTTTTATCGGTGCATTTTTGATTTTATTGATTTTTGCTTTTTTTGTATGGAGAGGTATTACCATTTCCATGAGAGCAAAAGATAAGTTTGGTACGCTGTTGGGTATCGGTCTAACGGCTCAGGTTGGTATTCAGGTTATTTTGAATATTTTGGTTATCACAGACTGGCTGCCGAACACAGGTATCAGTTTGCCGTTTTTCAGTTACGGCGGTTCGTCCCTGATTATGATTTTGTTCCAAATGGGAATTATTTTATCTATTTCCCGAACGGCGAATATCGAAAAGGTATAGGAGGAAATTTTTATGCGAATTATTTTTGCGGGTGGCGGTACAGCCGGTCATATCAATCCTGCTTTGGCTATTGCGGGTTATGTCAAAATGCGTCAGCCGGACTGTGAGATTTTGTATGTCGGCGGCAAAGGCGGTATGGAGGAGCGTTTAGTTCCGCAAGCGGGATTTGAATTTCGTGGGATTACCGTACAGGGGTTTAAGAGAAAATTAACGCCTGCGGCAATTAAAACAAATATTATAACCGTAAAAAAGGCTTTTTCCGCAAGCAAAGAGTCCAAAAAGATTATTGAGGAATTTCAGCCCGATATTTGTGTTGGTACGGGTGGCTATGTCAGCGGTCCGATTTTGCGTACCGCCGCAAAAATAGGTATTCCGATTGTTATCCACGAACAAAATGCCTTTCCGGGTGTGACAACAAAAATGCTCTCCAAAAAGGCGGCAAGAGTTATGCTGGCAGTTGAGGACGCAAAAGCCCATTTAAGCGACCAATGCCGTTTCGTTTATACAGGCAATCCTGTGCGTGGTGCGATTTTAACGGCGGAAAAAAATGAGGCTCGCCACAAGCTCGGTTTAGATGAACGCCCTGTTATTCTTTCATTCGGTGGCAGTTTGGGTGCAAGAATTATCAATGAATCCTTGGCCGATGTTATTGCCCGAAGTGCTGCGGACGGCAAATATCAGCATATTCATGCCTATGGTCAATATGGCAAATGGTTTCCCGATTTATTGGCGGAAAAAGGTGTTGACCTATCTAAGGCGGATAATTTGGATATTCGGGAATACATCAATGATATGCCGGACTGTCTGGCAGCAGCGGATTTGGTTGTTGCCCGTGCGGGAGCGATTACACTGAGTGAAATTCAAGTCAAGGGAAAGCCCTCTGTTTTAATTCCGTCCCCTAATGTTGCGGAAAATCATCAGTATCATAACGCTATGGCATTGGTAAGAAAGAATGCAGCTGTTATGATTGAAGAAAAAGATTTGACACCCGAAAAATTGACAGCGGCGATTGACAGCCTTGCATCTGACAGCAGCCGTTTAGCGGAATTTTCCAAAAATGCAAAAGCTATGGCAGTTGATGATGCGGCAAAAAGAATTTACAGTGTCATTATTGAAGTTTTGGCAACATCTAAAAAGTAAACCTGTCCGATAATTTATCAAAAAATTAAAGTTTAGGTCAAGCCTTTTCAAAGGCTTGCGGTTTCCAAAGGCAGAGCCTTTGGTGGGGTTTGGGGCAACGCCCCAACAGTCTAATTTGTTAAAAAGATATAGTACAGTCGATGAAAAAAGAGGTGAGGATATGGAAAAACAACAGACAAATCACAGAAAAACACCGCCACCACAGGGACAGCGGAAAAATCCGTCTAACAGTGGAAAATCATCATCACAGCGTCCGCCCCAAAAACGCCGTCCACCGCAAAATCCTCCCCAAAAGAAACAACGCAAAATAAAAGCACCGACTTCCCAAAAGAAACGCAGACATCGCCGCTTTTTGTGGTATTTCTGTACGATATTTGTTCTTTTGGTTATTTGCTGTATTTTATCCATGACTTTGTTCTTTAAGATTGACAGTATTGTTGTTGATGGGAAAACCCGATACGATAAAGAGGATATTTTAAAGCATTGCGGTGTTGAAAAGGGACAAAATCTGATTTTGTGCGATACGGAAACGGGTGCGGCGGATATTGAAAAAACATTTCCTTATATCGAAGACGCATGGATTGAACGCAAACTGTTTAACAGTATTATTGTTCATGTCAAGGAAACAAAGCCTGCTTCTGTTGTGGAGAGCAACGGAAAATATGTTGTTCTGAGCAAAAAAGGAAAAATTTTAGAAATTGCAGATACCATGAAATATGATGTGCCACTTTTGAAAGGGGCAAAGATTAAGACCGCTGAACTTTCCTCAACCATTATTTATGAAGATAATTCCTTACAAAAGATTATTCAGGAAATGATAGAGGCAATGGAAAGTTACGGCATTGAAAATGTCAGAGAGATTGATATTTCAAATCCCGCTAATATTCGCTTTACATATAATGACCGTATCACTATTTTGATTGGCACACCCGAAAATATTGATTACAAGCTGAAAACGGTTACATCTATTGTTAATGATAAATTGGATAAGAATGCCGTAGGCATTTTAGATGTTTCTTTGTGTACACCTGAGGGTGGCAAATCCTACTTTAATCCGAATATAGAAGAAAGTTCGGCTTTACCGTCAGAACCAAGTGGCGAAAACAGCAATCCTGATGAAAACAGCGATAGCGGCGAGGATAGCAATCCCGATGAAAACAGCGATAGCGGCGATGACAGTAATCCCGATGAAAACAGCAACAATGGAGAGGACAGCAATCCTGATGAAAACAGCGATAACGGCGAGGACAGTAATCCCAACGAAAACAGTGATAACGGCGAAGACAGCAATCCCGATGAAAACAGCGATAA
>JBJEQG010000023.1:0-1604 GCA_051881635.1 Acutalibacteraceae bacterium | reverse complement strand
GAAAACAGCGATAATGGCGAGGACAGCAATCCTGACGAAAACAGTGAAGATACACCTTATGTAGAATAAGAAATCGTCAATATATAAATATTACAGGCAAAAATATAGAAATATTGCCTAAAAAATTAACCTGATTTCCGATAGGAAAAATAAATATCAATAAAATCATTGAATTTACTTTTACTATATTGAAATTTTTTGCAAAATATGTTATCGTAAATCAAAGGTGTTTTTTTAATGGGGTAAAATTCCTGAGAAGTTTATTTATATGGAGGGCAAGTAATTATGAGTTATAATTTGGAAGAAGAAACTTATGACAACCTTGTACATATTAAGGTTGTCGGTGTCGGTGGCGGCGGCGGTAACGCTATTAACCGAATGGTTGACAATGTTCCCGGCGTTGAGTTTGTTTCTATCAATACAGACCAACAGGCATTGAAGCCTTCAAAAGCAAATGTAAAAATGCAAATCGGCGAAAAGCTGACACACGGTAAGGGTGCAGGCTCTAAGCCGGAAATCGGTCAAAAGGCTGCTGAGGAAAGCAGAGATCAAATTGCCGATGTTCTCAAAGATACGGATATGGTCTTTATTACTGCCGGTATGGGCGGCGGCACAGGTACTGGTGCAGCTCCAATTGTTGCTGAGATTGCAAAAGATATGGGTATTTTGACTGTCGGTATCGTAACAAAACCCTTCATATTTGAGGGAAAACGCCGTATGGCACAGGCAGAAGAGGGTATTGCCAATCTGAAAGAGCATGTCGATTCTTTAATTGTTATCCCGAATGAAAGATTGAAATATATCAGTGACCAGGAAATCACACTGAGTAACGCTTTTGCAGCGGCTGACGATGTTCTCCGTCAGGGTGTACAGAGTATTTCCAGCTTGATTGTTGACCAGGGCGTTGTAAACCTTGACTTTGCCGATGTAACTTCTATCATGAAAGAGGCAGGCTATGCACTTATGGGTGTCGGCAGAGCTTCCGGTAAAGACAAAGCAAAGGTTGCCGCAGAAAATGCGATTTCCAGTCCGTTGCTTGAAACATCAATCGAGGGTGCAAAGGGCGTTATTGTCAACTTCACTGCTTCTCCAAATGTCGGCTTGGACGAAATTCAAGAGGCTTCCACAATGATTTCCGAAAAGGCGGACGAGGACGCAACAATTATTTGGGGTGTTTCTTTGGACGAGGAAATGGAAGACGAAATCTGTGTTATCGTTATTGCAACAGGTTTCCCGACAGCTGACAGCTATGCCCCTACATCACATAAAAAAGAAGAGAAAAGAACAACTTATGCACAGCCGACAAAGTCACTTTATGCCGGCGGTCAGTTCCAAAGAAGTCAAAGTGAACCGCAGAAGTCTGTAATCAGACCGCAGCCGCAGGTTCAACCGCAAGTTCAGCCGCAGCCCCAAGCTCCGAGCAACGACAATGATGACTCCTTTGTGGATATTATGTCTATCTTTAAAAAATAATTGAAGTCTTAAAAATAAAAAAGTCGGTAAGGTAAACAACCTTGCCGACTTTTTTGATATAGGAGCTTTCTGCCGTTTTTAAATTCTTGACTAATGACGGATTTGGCACTATAATTTATAAGTAAAGTTTT
>JBJEQG010000022.1:0-5778 GCA_051881635.1 Acutalibacteraceae bacterium | reverse complement strand
GCTCATAACCCGAAGGTCGTTGGTTCAAATCCAGCCTCCGCAACCACAAAGCAAACGGCTGAATTAGCGGAAATGCCTTAATTCAGCCGTTTTTCTATTTTAACATGAGTTCAACAGAAAATCTGTCCTTTCTTTTGGTTGATGTTTGTTTCATAACTTCATTATACCAAATTAAGGGCGGATTTTCTTGTTTTTACTTCTGTTTTTTCATCGAACTCACATTATTTTAATATTATGCATTGTTTTGAGATACAATTATGATACAATAAAAAAGTAGAATAAAAAGAAAATAGTATGAGGGCGGCAGCTATGGCAGAGATTTTAATTGTTGAGGACGAGGAAAATATCTCAAATTTGATAAGAATGAGTTTGACACAAGCAGGCTATCAATGCCGTTGTGTTTATGACGGAGCAGAAGCGGCAGATTTAATTGAGAACAATACTTTTGATTTGATTTTGCTTGATATTATGTTGCCGTCTGTCAGCGGATTTGAACTTATGGAATATATACGAAATTTTAATATCCCTGTTATTTTTCTTACAGCTAAAAATAATGTTCAGGATAAGGTACGAGGACTGCGGTTAGGTGCGGAAGATTATTTAACAAAGCCATTTGATATTGCTGAACTGCTGGTGAGAGTTGAAGTTGTTTTGCGGCGGTATCACAAGAATGATATAAAAATCCAGATTGGAAATATTTTAATTGATACCGAATCCCGTGTCGTAACCAAAGACGGACAACAAGTCGATTTGACGCTGAAAGAATTTGAGATTTTGATGCTGTTTCTAAAAAATAAAAATATTGCTTTATATAAGGAAACAATATATGAAAGAGTTTGGGGCGACAGTTATATGGGCGATACAAGAACGGTTGACCTTCATGTACAGCGTTTGAGAAAAAAACTTGATTGGAAAGATAAAATTCAAACCGTTTATAAAGTCGGCTATCGTTACGAGGAAAAATAAAATGAGGTTTGCGTGGAAAATTTTTTTGACAGCGTTTATAGTCATTATTCTTTCCTTTGGAGCAGGCGGATTTATTTTGGTTGATACAGTGTTCCAAAGCCGGTTGGACGGAGAAATTACAGCGGCGGTTGAGAACAATCAATACCTTTGTACATCATTAAATGCGATTGTCAACAGTTCGAGTTCAAGCTATACAAAATATCTGATTTCAAGTTTTTCAAAGCAGATTTCTGCCCAAAGTGGTACAAGTAAATTATTTGTGGGAGAAAAGGAAAAAACCGCATTTTATGATGAAAATTCCTTTGTCAACAAATTGAAAGTTAATGAGCGAAGTTATCATATTGTCCAAAATGAAGAAAAGTATTTTGTTCATGTCGTTAGTCATTTGGATTTTAATCAGTATGACACTTATATTGAAACCCTTTCGGATATTACAGATGTTTATCAAATGAGAGAGGGAAATATCATACTGTATAGATTTTTGCTTTTAGGCGTGGCATTGTTCAGTTCGGTTTTATTGTTTCTGTTTTCTTTATATTTGACAAGACCGCTGAAAACGCTGTCAGCTATGGCAAGAAAAATATCCTATGGCGATTTTGAAAAGAGGATTGATATAAGTTCCAAAAGTATGCAGACCAAAGAAATACAGAATCTTTCAAAAGATTTTAACCGTATGGCGGAACATATCGAAAATTATGTTAAAGAATTAAAAGAAGAAACAATGCGGCGTGACGATTTCGTTTCATGTTTTACACATGAATTAAAAACGCCGTTAACTTCCATTATAGGTTATGCGGATATGTTGCGTTCCTATGATTTACCGTCAGAGGATAGACGAAACTCGGCAGAGTATATCTATCGGGAAGGAAAGCGTTTGGAAGCGTTGTCTTTACATTTGCTTAATCTCATTATCATAAAGAAAAACGATTTTGAAAAAACGGCAGTTTCAACGGAAAAGCTGTTTTTTGAGGTCAAGAGTTCCGTTAAGTTTCTTTTGGAAAAATATGATTTGTCCTGTCGTTTTGATATAGAGCCTTGTATTGTTTTTGCGGAGCTGTCGCTGTTAAAGACCTTAATTTATAATTTGATTGATAATGCTTGTAAAGCGTCGGAACAGAAACAAAGCATTTTGGTACAGGGAAAAATACATGACAGGCTTTACCGTATAGTGGTACAGGATAACGGCAGAGGTATTCCGACAGAGGAAATCAGCCGTATAACAGAACCGTTCTATATGGTGGATAAGTCCAGAGCAAGAAAACAGGGCGGTGCCGGAATCGGTTTGGCATTATGTCAGGAAATTGCAAAAGTCCACAATTCGGAATTGACAATCGAAAGCCATTTGGGAAAGGGAACATCAATTTCTTTTGATGTTGAGGTTTATACAGATGAAAAATAAAATAAAATATATCATTTCCATAGTGTTGGTTGTTTTTTTAACAGGATTTTTCATGGAAGCACCTCAATGGTATTATGCTTTTTCGGATAAAAATATGCAGTCAGATTATGGAACACAAGATGTTTCACTCAGTTCAAATGAAATTACAGCAGCCCAATTTTTTACGCTGATGCGTTCAGGAAATGCAACACAAATGCAAATCAATAATATAGACGGCAGTCAGGTAATAAGTGGTCTGTCAAATTCAATTTCCAATATGAAAAAATATATGGAAGAACATAGCTGTGAGTTTGCAAAAACATTTTTAGGATATCTTCAAAATTTTGAAAAAGAATTTACCATAGATAATCAGTATTTTTTTCAAAGTGTAACGGGTGTGGTTGACAATGAACTTTTGTCAACGGTTGTTTGTATGGTTAGTGGTCAAATTCAAGATGATTATGCAGCATATTTTATTTTTGATTACAATACAAATATTCTTTATACGGTCAATTTGACTTTACCGTCTGAAACTATCAAGTATATAGATGAAAATGCATTGTTAGAGTTCCAAAAGGCACTTCTTTCCTATTGGAAGATTGACGAAGAAAATTTATGGTGGGATATAGGGCGATACGGTAGTATCTATAATAGTAGTGAAGAGATTGAAGACACGGGCAAATATCCCATCTATTTTAATATTAATGATGATATTGCGGCTATGCTTGGAAAGATAATAGAAAATGCAAATGAAGAAATGATATAGAAAACTTATGCAACTATGATACATTTTGTTGTGTAGTTTGAAACAACTCCTTTGTATGATAACATACATAGGAGTTGTTTTTTTATGAGATACAGTAAAGAAGAAATGGACTTTTTGGAGAAAAATCTGACGGGAAATTTTATGCAGTCACCTTATTGGGCAGATGTTAAAGATAATTGGATTCATACACATATTACCGTACGGGATACAGCGGGAAATATTGACGGCATGATGTTGCTTTTGATTAAAAAAGTTCCCATGGTGCATACAACATTGATGTATGCACCAAGAGGTCCTGTTTGCAATTATAATATAGATGTTTTAGACCGTTTATTCCAAGCTGTTGAAAAGGTACAGAAAAGATATAATGCCTTTATGCTGAAAATAGACCCTATGATTGAGGAAACAGACCAAACGGCGATTGAAAATTTATGTGCATTAGGATTTCATTATCACCCTGAAAAAACGGGTTATGATACAGTACAGTGCCGAGAAAATTATGTTTTGGATATTGGAGGGAAAACGGAAGAAGAAATATTCAACAACTTTAAACCGAAATACCGCTATAATATCCGTTTGGCAGAGAAAAAAGGTGTTGTTTGTAGGGCATACGGAGCGGAACGCCTTAACGATTTTTGCAGTTTAATGCAGGAAACGGGAAAAAGAGATGGCTTTGCCATTCGCAATAAAAGTTATTTTGAAAAAATGCTTTTGAATATGGACGGGCATTGTCGGCTTTATATGTGCGATTGGAACGGAATACCGCTCTCTGGGGCGATTGCGGTCAATTATGCCGGTAAAACCTGCTATGTTTATGGAGCGTCCTCTAATGAATACCGCAATTTAATGCCGAATTATTTAATGCAATGGTCAATGATTCAATGGGCTGTTGAAACAGGGTGTTATTTATATGACTTTCAGGGGATTCCGTACTATAATGATGAAACACACCCCAATTATGGTGTTTATCGTTTTAAACAGGGGTTTAACGGTCGGGTTTTAAAATATGCAGGTGAATTTGATTATATCTTTCGTCCTGTAATGATGGGGATTGTTCAATCCGCATTGAAATTGTCAGGACACAGAATTTTGTAATATATGAAAGCCGGTTTGGGTTTGAATTGAAGATATAAAAACGGAGCAATAGACAGCATATGTTTTCTATTGCTCCGCATTTGTTTTATTATTGTTTTGAAGTTGTATAGTTTAAATATAAGTCACGAATATGTTTTAATTCACGCTGTCGGATTAAAATAGTATCGCCTGTTGTCAGCTTAAATGACTTGTCAACCGATTGAATATAGTCCATGTTGACAAGATAGCTTTGATGACACCTCAGAAATCGTGAGTCATGCAATTCAGTTTCAATATCTTTCAAACGCTTGTAAACAGTATAGTTAGAACCGTCCAAGCGGTGCAGAATACATTTGGAATTGTTGCTTTCCACATAAAGAATTTCATCGTATGGAATACAAATAATCGTTGAGCGTTGACGAACCTGAAAAGTGTCTATATTGGAAGGTTTCAGAATACGGTCAATGGTTTGATAAATTTCCCGAATATTATGCGGTTTGAGAAGATAAGCAGTTGCTCCGACATCATATCCCTGAAAAACAAAATCCGCCGAACCCGTAAGAAAGACAATATGTCCGTTAAATCCGTTTTTACGAAGCTGACGGGCAATATCCATACCGTTGATGTTTGTTTGGGAAGGATCTTCAATATAGTATATATCCAAAAAAACAAGGTCAAACAATTCGCCGTCTATAACAGCATTAAGAAGATTTGTACCGTTGTTATAGGAAAATAATTTACATTTGACGGATTTTTCCAAAAAATACTGCTGTAAAGCATCTGTAATCAGTTCACGGTCCAAAGTGTTATCGTCACAAATTGCAATACGCATGAAAAAACTTCCTCTCTATGTAAACTTTAAGTAAAATCATGAAAAGATATTGTTAAATTCATCGATAAAAGTGCGAAATTCAACTTTAATATCCATAATGAAAAACTCTGTGATATAATTTGAAACAGAAGAACTCAATATATACTAAATGGAGGAACTTATGTTTAAATATAGTGTGCTTGAAGACAATACTGAAACAGGGGACACCGTTTATGGAGTATGTGCTTATGAGGTAAAGGAGAATGAAAAGGAGAAAATTATCAGTATTTCAGATGTTTTTTTCAATCGTGAAAAAGCGGAAAATCTTGTTAAATTGTGTAACGAATTGGAGTTGGATGTTATTCATCTTTTTGATGTTATTGAAGATGCTGTTGGATAAAAATAAACCGAAAGGCTGCACATGAAAAATGTGTGGCCTTTTTATATGCCGTTTTCAAGTCGGAATTGTTTTAATGCCAAAACGGTTTTGCTGTAATTATCCTGTATCGGTTGAAAAAGTGAAATGAGGTCGTCAGGATAGGGTGCGGAACGCAAAGCCTCAGTCAAAGGAACAGAGGCTTGATAAAGCTGTGTAAAGCCCAAAGTTTGGGCAACGCCTTTAAGCGTATGAACGGCACAAAATGCCTTTTCGTAATCGTGGGTAACCATAAGTTCATTTTTTAGTATATAAAAGCTTTCGTCATTCAGAAATTTAAGCATAAATTTCTGTACTCTCTTTTCGTCCAAAAGACGGCTCAAAACATCATCATAATCTCCTTGCAT
>JBJEQG010000021.1:0-5936 GCA_051881635.1 Acutalibacteraceae bacterium | reverse complement strand
GGGGCGGGATTTTCTTTTTACGGCGTGAATGGTTGAGGGCGTTGCCCCCAACCCCTGCAAAGGGACGCTGCCAAAGGGTTTACAACTCTTTGGAAACCCATCTTTTGGGGGAATGATATGAATAAAAGTATTTGTCAGATTCTTATGAAAATGGTGATTGCAAATGTTTGACAATCTGAAAGCGGAAATTGATTCGATTATGGAGCGTGACCCTGCCGCAAGAAGTCGTGCGGAGGTTTATTTCCTGTATTCGGGATTTAAAGCGGTGCGTTCCTATCGTAAAGCGAATTGGTTTTTCCGTCACAATATGAAGTTTATCGCCCGTTGGATTTCCCAAAGGGCAAGACACAAAACGGGAATCGAAATTCACCCCGGTGCAACAATCGGCAAAGGTCTGTTTATTGACCATGGCATGGGAGTTGTTATCGGTGAAACAACGGAAATCGGTGATTACTGTACGATTTATCAGAATGTAACGCTCGGCGGTACGGGCAAGGACAAAGGCAAGCGTCACCCGACTTTGGGAAACAATGTTCTTGTCGGTTCGGGTGCGAAAGTTTTAGGACCGTTTAAAGTCGGCGATAATGCCCGTATTGCGGCAGGTGCGGTTGTTCTCAATGAAGTTCCCGCAAACGCAACCGCTGTCGGTGTTCCGGCAAAGGTTGTTCGTGTGAACGGCATTAAACCCGAAAGTTTAGACCAAATTCATTATTCCGACCCCGTCGCACAAATGATTGATAAGCTTGAAACGCATATTGATGAAATGCAAAAAGAGCTTGACCGTTTGAAAGATATAAAGAAGATATAATTTAGGAGGTGCTGTTAAGTGGTCAAATATATTGACGAATATGTTTGAATATGTCAAAATATAAAAAATACAGGAGGATAAAGACATTGCTGACGAGCTACAAGACAGAAATAAATCCGACATCTGAGCAAAAGCAGATAATCAATCGTACTATTGGGGTATGCAGATTTGTTTATAATTTTTATCTTGCACACAACAAAGAAATATATGGTACTGAAAATCGTTTTGTATCAGGTATGGAATTTTCAAAATGGCTGAATAATGAGTTTATCCCTGATAATCAAGAATACGGGTGGATAAAAGATGTCAGCAGTAAATCTGTTAAGCAAAGCATTATGAACGCTGAAAAGGCTTTTAAAAGGTTTTTTAAAGGAAAATCACACTTTCCTAAATTTAAGAAAAAGTTCAAATCAGATGTAAAAATGTATTTTGTAAAAACAGATTCAAAAACCATAATTTGTTGTGAACGCCACCGGATTAAAATTCCTACTCTTGGTTGGGTACGGCTTAAAGAAAAAGGTTATATACCAACAACCAAACAGGGCTATATCATTAAAAGCGGTACTGTATCCATGAAAGCGGGAAGATATTATGTTTCTGTTGTTGTAGATATGCCTGAAAAGACAAGACCTGATTTAAACTTGTCAGGTTTGGGCATTGATTTAGGCATAAAAGAACTTGCTGTTTGCTCAAACGGCAAAATCTATAAGAATATCAATAAGAATTCTCGTATAAGAAAACTTGAAAAGAGGCTTAAACGGGAACAACGCAGTCTTTCGAGGAAATACGAAAGATATAAAAGACAAAATAAAAATACGAAAGGAGAAGCTACCCGACAAAATATCCGAAAACAAAAGCTGAAAGTACAAAAACTTTATCATAAACTTGCTTGCATACGAACAGATTATATCAATAAAGTAATATCCGAAATGGTAAAAACCAAGCCATTATGGATTACTGTTGAAGATTTGAATGTAAGCGGTATGATGAAGAACAGACATCTTGCCAAAGCCATAGCACAACAAAAATTTTATGAAATAAGGACTAAACTTCAAATAAAATGCAAGGCTTTGGGAATTGAATTAAGACTTGCAGACAGATTTTATCCGTCAAGCAAAACCTGTCATAATTGCGGTAATATTCAATCTGATTTAAAATTATCAGACAGAATTTACCATTGTGGCAAATGTGGTTATATAGAAGACAGGGATTACAACGCAAGCCTCAATTTAAGAGATTGTCAAATCTATACTATTGCATAAAATAAGCAAATATAGATATGTACCGATGGCTTAATCGGGAATTTACGACTGTGGAGTGTACACGAACTTGTGAGTAGAAAATATTCTGTATTTTCCAAAGCATACACGATGAAACAGTAAGAAAAAATCCGTGAGGACTTTCAATTCTCGATATGGATATATTTGTCCATATTTTGAGTAGCAGGAATTTTTGTTATGTTGCTTTACAACACACTGACTCACAACAAACAGGAGTTGAAACCCTATGAGGCGAACAAAATCCGTATGTACACTTGCGGTCCGACGGTTTACCACTTTGCCCATATCGGTAATCTGAGAACCTACATCATGGAGGACGCTTTGGAAAAGTTTTTGCGTTTCAGTGGCTATGATGTGACAAGAGTTATGAATATTACCGATGTAGGACATCTTTCAAGTGATGCCGATACGGGCGAGGATAAAATGCTTGCGGGGGCAAAGCGTGAGCATAAGAGCGTTATGGAGATTGCAAAATTCTATACGGACGCTTTCTTTGAGGACTGCAAGAAACTGAACATCAAAACGCCTGATGTGGTTGTGCCGGCAACATCTTGCATTGATGATTTTATCGAAATGGTTTCCGTCCTTTTGGAAAAGGGATATGCCTATCAGGCGGGTGGAAATATCTACTTTGACACCTCAAAGCTGAAAGACTATTATGTTTTCGGTAACCATAACGAGGAAGATTTGGCGGTTGGTGTGCGTGATACCGTTGAGGAGGACGAAAACAAACGCAACAAAACGGACTTTGTTTTGTGGTTCACAAAATCAAAGTTTGAGGACCAGGAGTTAAAATGGGACAGTCCGTGGGGCAAAGGTTATCCCGGTTGGCATATCGAATGTTCCGCAATCAGTATCAAGCATTTGGGTGAATATTTGGATTTGCACTGCGGCGGTATTGATAACGCTTTTCCGCACCATACCAACGAAATCGCACAGAGTGAAGCCTATCTTGGGCATAAGTGGTGCGGTCATTGGTTTCATGTCCTCCATTTGAATGACAGTCGTGGAAAGATGAGTAAATCAAAAGGCGACTTTTTGACGGTGTCACTGTTGGAAAGCAAGGGATATAATCCGTTGGCGTACCGTTTGTTCTGCTTGCAGTCGCATTACCGCAAACCGTTGACTTTCTCATACGAAAATTTGGATAATGCCGCACAAACCTATAACAAACTGACGGCTCGAATTGCCGCCATTCCGAATGATGGCGAGGTTGACAAAACCGCCGCTGAACCATTCGTGAAAGATTTTGTTGAAAAGGTCGGTAATGATTTAAATACGGCTTTGGGCGTTACAGCGGTTTATGATGTTTTGAAGTCCGACTTGAACGGGGCAACAAAACGCTGGTTGATTGAAAAGTTTGATGAAGTTTTGTCGTTGGATTTGACAAAGGCAAAAGTTGCCGCTGAACCGACAAATACAGTTGATGACGCTTTGAGTGCGGAAATTGAGGAATTGATTGCACAGCGTGCGGAGGCAAAGAAAAACCGTGACTGGGCAACAGCGGATAAAATCCGTGATGACCTTAAAGCACGGGGCATAACTTTGATTGATACACCACAGGGAACACAATGGAAAATAGAGAATTAACTTACCAAACCATTCAAAACCTTATGGAACAGGCAAGACAAGCTCAACAAAAAGCCTATGCACCGTATTCACGCTTTAAGGTAGGAAGTGCCTTGCTGTCCGAAAGCGGCAAGGTTTATACGGGGTGTAATATTGAAAATTCCTCATATCCTGTAGGTTTGTGTGCGGAAAGAACCGCCATAGCCAAAGCCATATCGGAGGGTGAACGGCATTTTGTCGCATTGGCACTTGTCGGGGGTAATAACAATAAACCATGCCTGCCATGTGGTATGTGCCGTCAGTTTATGACGGAATTTTGTACGGCGGATTTTAAAATTTTCGTACAGAACGAAAACGATATAAAAACCTATACCTTAGCGGAATTATTGCCGTATGCCTTTGAACTTGAAACCGAAGTCTGAACAAAAATAAACAAGCCGCCTGTTTTTCATCGGAGAAAAATAAGCGGCTTGTTTTGTAGATTTAATTTCCTTTTATATTGACAAATTCAGAGCCTTTAAGCGATTTTTTTAGTCGTCAAAGTTATTGTTGTTTCGTTGATTTTGGAAGTTGTTGTTGTTTCTGTTCTGCTGATTGTTTTGCTGGTTGTTCTGATTGTTGTTCTGCTGATTTTGGTTGTTCTGGTTGTTTTGGTTATTGTTCTGTTGGTTGTTTTGGAAGTTTCTGTTGTTTGACATCGTCTTCACCTCTTTCCGTGCTTATATTATGGACAGAGTGGGGAAAGATTATTCAGAGGAAAGGAATTTAAAAAAATGATTGAATTGCCATTGGATTTTAAGAATGAAATGAAGGTGCTTTTCGGTGCGGACTATGAGCGGCTTATTTCCTCCTATGAAGAACCATACCGCCGCTCACTCAGCGTCAACCGCTTGAAAGCAACGCCTGAGGAGTTGGAAAAACGATTGCCGTTCTCGGTTAATCCGTCACCGTTTTATCGTGACGGGCGTATTTTCGATACGGCGGAACAGGGTGTCGGCAATTTGGCTTTGCACCATGCGGGAGCGTTTTATATACAAGAGCCGTCAGCCTCAGCGGCGGTTACGCTTTTAGACCCGCAGCCGCATGAAAAAATATTGGATTTGTGTGCCGCACCTGGCGGAAAATCTGCACAGATTGCGTCATGTCTGGGCAATACGGGTTTATTGTGGTCAAACGAGGCAATCAAAAGCCGCAGCCGCATTTTGCTTTCCAATCTGGAACGCATGGGAGCAGCTCAATGTGTGGTATCATCTGCTTATCCCGAAGTTTTTGCCGAAAGATTAAGCGGTTATTTTGACCGTGTGTTGGTTGACGCACCATGTTCGGGCGAGGGAATGTTCCGAAAACACCCCGAAAGTATTGCGGAATGGAGTGCCGAGTCGGTTCATGCGTGTGCGGTTCGTCAGCTTTCCATATTAAATTCAGCCGCCCAATGTGTACGGGGCGGCGGTGTTTTGGTGTATTCAACCTGTACATTTTCCGTTGAAGAAAACGAGGGAGTGATTAAACGGTTTCTTTCGGAAAATCATGATTTCAAAATTGAAGATATGCATTGTGCGTTTGGAAGGGCAACGGGCATTGAGGGCGGTGTACGCATATCGCCGTTAGAGGGCGGCGAAGGGCATTTTATGGTGCGTATGCGGCGGATTTCAAACGATACGCCGATTGTTCCCGAATATAAATATATACCGCCAAAGGATAAAACCGTTTTACGGCAAGCCCAAGAGCTTTTGTCCGATGTGTTTGTTGTTCCGCCACAGGGACGGTTGGAAGTTCACAACGATAATATTTATATTTTGCCCGATATTCTGCCCGATATTTCAAAGTTGGGCGTATTGCGGGCGGGCGTTCAGCTCGGTGAATTAAAGAAAAACCGCATAGAGCCTGTCCATGCATTGTTCATGCAGTCTAAACCCGAAAACTTACGCCGTGTTTGTAATTTATCCTTAACAGATGAGCGTTTGAGCCGTTTCCTGCATGGTGAAGAAATCGACTGTGATACGGCAGACGGTTATACAGCGGTTGCGGTTGAAAATATAATTGTCGGTTTCGGTAAATGCGTCAATAACCGCCTTAAAAATAAATATCCCAAAGGTTTGAGGGTAGTAAAACTTTAAATCGTAGGATTTTCCCTTAAACCATAAACAAAAGGTTCTTTGAAAATCGTATTGTTGATTTCCCAAAATATGTTTATAACGGCTCTCTCCCAAACTTTATTCGGAAAAGAGCCGTTATTTTTTACCGTTAATCGGATTGATTTAACAAAGCCATGACATTTT
>JBJEQG010000020.1:0-5989 GCA_051881635.1 Acutalibacteraceae bacterium | reverse complement strand
AGTCTTTCTCTTATGCATGGCTGTATAATGCAATCTTCAATCCGCCGAAAAAGTCGACCAACAGCTTTAATATCATGGACAAAAAAGTGCATGATAACCTGATGAAAGTATTCAGACTTCAAGATATTGTATTTAAACAGCAAAGGGAAATCGAGGCACTCAAAAAGCGTGTGGAAGTTCTGTAAAAGAAATAATACGATATAGAAACATAAAAAGGAAAGTCTACAAAAATACAGACTTTCCTTTTATTTTGCATATTTGTTTCAAATCAATTATGAATTATTTTCGCCGCTCCTTGAAAAATTGGGAGAGGAGAGCGGCACATTCTTCCGCAAAAATACCGCCCACTGCAACAGGCTTATGATTGTATGGCAAATTGAACAGGTTAATTACCGAATGACATGAACCGGCTTTGCTGTCAAATGCTCCGAAAAAAACCTGTGGAATACGGGCATTTATGATTGCACCCGCACACATTGGACAAGGTTCTAAGGTTACATATAAACGGCATTGCCAGAGCCGCCAACCGCCCAAAGTACGGCAAGCCTCATCAATCGCCATAATCTCGGCATGGCACAAAGCATTTTTATCCGTTTCCCGTCTGTTGTATCCTTTTCCGACAATGCGGTCACCGCAAACAACAACAGCTCCCACAGGGACTTCCCCCATAGCATAAGCGTGTTTTGCAAGTTGTATTGCTTCACGCATATAATCTTCGTCTGTCACAAAAATTCCTCCTATCCGATATTTAATAACGGTATAATCATCAGGAGCAGGAAAAGAAGAACAAAAGCAAGCAATCCGCCGTTTGAAAGTACAATATGCGTTTTTTCTTTATCGCTTAAAATCATTGAACTTTTCTCAAACCGCAGAAAATTCCTGTCTTTACATACAAATATGGTAAAAGCGATAAGCCCTAAAAGAATAAACAGATAGGGGATAACGGTATTCACCATAAAAATGATTTCGGCTGTGCTTTTGGTACAGAAAACATTATAAATAATAGCGTAAGTATTATTTGTAATATGAATCAATACAGCTGGTACAAGGGATTGACTTTTTATTGTGATGAAACCAAAAACAAGTCCGCTCAGAAAGGCAAAAGGTGTTGTGCTTAAACTGAAATGTCCCAATCCGAATAATACCGCCGAAATTATAATTGCCATGCCTGTTCCGTAATCTTTAAGGGCATGGAGAATTGCTCCACGATATACAAATTCCTCCACCAAAGCGGGTACGACTGCAAACATTAAAAACAATAATATGGTCACAATGCCGTTATTGCAATATGGAATTGTTTGGTTGACTGTATATCCGAAAAACCTCAAAGCCTTGTCCCAAAAACCCGAAAGATTTTGAAAAACCATACACGCTCCAATGCCTATAAAAATCATACTAAGTGTATAAAGCGGTTTGGTGCGGCGAAGGGGATAAAGCTTGTCCATGCCGCCCAATGTGTGTGACGCACAGACAAACGGAAGAGCCGTACTTATAACGGAAATCAATCCGATAAATAAAAAATACCGTATGCAGTAGACAGGTGTGTAATTTCCGTATCGGTCAGCTCCACCGTCATTAAAAAATATATAGTAAGCGATTGACAAAACATAACTTAGTATTGCCGACACAATACACAAAACGGCACAAACGGATAGAGTACGCTTTAAACCCTGTTCTTCCATTTGCCGACGGTGTTCCGTAAATAATCCCGAATAATAGTTCATGTTTAACCTCATAGTTGTGTAATCAGGGGTTTTGTCATCGAACCTTTACAAAGGGCGTTGCCTTTGACCCCCAACAAAGGGTTTTTATTGGCGGCAATCCGCCCTTGACTTAAATTTATTTCAATGTACCGTCCTCCAACATACTTTGAGCAGCAAGCATAGCCCCCAATTTACCGCTGTGGAAATTCAATGCACCTTGCATCCAAACGGCAAACGGTTCACGCAGAGGAGCGTCAGCGGAAAGTTCAATGGACGCACCCAAAGTAAAAGCACCAGCTGCCATAATCACCTGATTATCATAGCCGGGCATATCCCAGGGTTCAGGCACAACAAAGGAATCCACAGGAGCACCCTTTTGAACGCCCTTGCAGAAAGAAATCAACGGTTTTTCACTGCCTAAAAGCAAGGTTTGAATAATATCGGCACGAGGTTCGTCATAATGCGGCGTTACCTCATAGCCTAAAACTGTAAATAATGCTGATGTAAAGATTGCGGTTTTAACCGCTTCACCCGTAACATGGGGAGCATTAAATGCACCCATAAAAAGTTCACGGTTGTTGCCGAGCGTACAGCCGATTTCCTTGCCTGTCCCCGGTGTTGTCAAACGATAAGAGCATTGTTCGATTAAATCTTTTCTTCCCGCAATATAACCGCCTGTCGGGGCGATACCGCCGCCCGGATTCTTAATCAGTGAACCTGCCATAATATCCGCACCACATTCAGTAGGCTCTATCGTTTGCACAAATTCACCATAGCAGTTATCAACCATAACAATGCAGTTCGGTGCAAGTTCATGGGCTAATTTTGCGGCTTTGGCAATTTCCTCAACTCTTAGAGAAGGGCGGAGGTCATAACCACGGGAACGCTGTATGTACACCATTTTTGTATCGGGACGGATTTGTTTTTTCATGCCCTCATAATCAATTGTACCGTCTGCCAATAAATCCAACTGTTCGTATTTAATGCCAAATTCAGCGAGCGAACCGCTGTATGAACCGCCAAGTCCGATAACTCCCCGTAAAGTATCATAAGGGATACCTGTAATGGAAATCATGGTATCATTTGGACGGAGCATGCCAAAAAGGGCAACCGTCAATGTATGTGTACCGCTGACAAAGTTATGCCGAACCAAAGCGTCCTCAGCACCCAAAGCCGCCGCAAAAACAGCGTCCAAAGCGTCACGCCCTCTGTCCCCGTAACCGTAGCCTGTTGAAGCGACAAAATGACTTTCGCTGACATGAGCGTCCTGAAATGCTTTCAGCATTTTTTGCTGATTTTGTTCGGTAATAGTATCTGTTGCCTCTAAAAATGGACGGCATAAAGTCATGGCTTTATCTGCCGCCGCCTGAATTTTGGCGTCAATTTGAAAATAGCTGTTCATTTATATTTTTCATTCCTTTAATTTATAGATATAAATAGACTGTCTTTCGATAAATCCCAATTTTTGATAAAAATTTTGGTTTTTATTTTCGTCCCGCAAAACAAAAACGGACTTGTCCACAAAATGTGATAGTATTGCCTGTACTGCCGCACTTCCCAATCCCAGATGTTGATATTCGGGACGGCAGGCAACCACACCAAAAAGAACATATTTGTCCGTTACTGCCGTTGCCAAAGCACAAGCCGTTTCTTTTTTATTGTAAAAAACAATCGCACATTCACCGCCACCATGTCGCATACGATAACACATATCCGCATAAAACCCTTCAAAGAGCGGAACATGAAAATCTGTATCATTTTCACAACTTTTCATAATATCATACGCCTGATATAAAGAGCCGGAAAGCCGAAATTCAAAACGGTCGGGCGGCTGACGGTTTGTACCTCCATATTCCATAAAAACCGCTTTGTTTTTGGTGCAGTTTTTAAGTTCAATCGGAATATCGGTACTCAGTGCAGAAAAACCAATCGCCCGGACAAATACGGCGATTTCTTCCGTATCGGTTTGAGCCGAGCCGACAACCGTAATGGCATTTTCAAATTTCATCAATGCCGCCATTACACGCTCCTGACCGTCATATTGCAGCCAAAAATCCAAAAACGGCATGGATAATCCGTAGCATTGACAAAGCGAAAGAATTTTTGAGCCGAAAGGTGAATTTTCGCAAAAATCCGTCAAATCTTCCAGCCGTTTTTCATCAACAAGATAAATCATCGGCGGCAATCAGGGCAGCTAATTCACGCACAAGAGCATAAACACTTTCAGCGTCTGCCGTTGAAATCAAAGCGTTTATTCCATGCAAATAACGACAAGGTACAGATATTGCAATAGTGCGAACACCGCCACGAGAACAATGAATTGCTCCTGCATCGTTGCCTCCTGCAATCATGGTTTTGGTTTGTGCCTGAATACCCAAACGCTTGGCAGTGTCCATGGCAGTACGGTAGAATTGACGGTCATACAGGGTTGCTCTATCCATGTATGAAACGACCGCACCTTTTCCGACACCGCAAACTTTCTTTTCACCTTCTGAGGACGGCAAGTCTGCCGCTGTTGTTGCTTCAACGACAATCGCACAGTCGGGATTAACGGTATAAGCCGCCGCTTTTGCACCCCTCAGTCCGATTTCCTCCTGAACAACAAAACTGAAAGTCATATCATACGGTAAGTTGCTTTTAATCATCTCAATCAAAACCAAACACCCGAAACGGTCATCAATTGCTTTGGAAATAATACGCCCGTCTTTGTTTTCGTATGGAGCGTCAAAGCAAACGGAATCTCCCAAACGCACATATTGTTCCGCTTCCTCTTTGCTGTCCGCACCGATGTCAATATAAAGTTCGTCAAGTGACGGATTGTTTTTGCGTTCGTCGGCTTTGCTGAGATGTACGGGTTTAATGCCGATAACGCCCGCAATATTTTTTTCGCCGACAGTCACCTGTTTTCCACAGGCGGCACAGCGGTTGATACCGCCGACAGCCGCAAATTTAAGAAAACCTTTGTCTGTAATATCCGTAACAATAAATCCCACTTCGTCCATGTGTGCGGAAATCAAAAGAGATTTTTCAGGGCTTTTTGCACCTTTTTTAAAGACAATAAGGTTGCCCATACCATCAACTGTTATTTTGTCGGCATAGGGTTTAACTTCTTCAAAAATAATCGAGCGAATTTTTCCCTCATCTCCCGAGATACCGTTTGCCGTACAAAGTTTTTTCAGCAGTTCGTAATCAAGCATTTTCCGCACCTCCCGTATGTTTTTCAAAAACATATTCCGTCAGTTTCCAATTTTGTATGTCACTGCCGTTGCCCAAAACGAATTTTGCCAAAAGCTGTGCGATATTTTCAGCGTCTTTAGGGTCAATGACTTCAACCTGTGTATGCATATTGCGTTCAGGAATAGATATAACGCCACAGGCAACACCGCCACGAGCGGAGGCAATCGCATCGGCATTTGTTCCCGTTGTTCCGCCGCAGACTTCATAATCACACGCCAAACCCATTTCTTTGGAAATTTCAATCAGCTTGTCCGTAACGGGTTTGGAAAGTGAGGGAGCAAGGGTAATAATTCCACCGCCGCCCAATGCACCGCTTTTTTCGTTTGGTACACCGTTTTGATGTGCAAAGCCGACATCAACCACAACCGCCTCGTCCGAAAAAAAGTTGTCTATACCTATTTTTGCACCCGACTCGGTTGTTTCTTCCTGAACACTCAAAAGGATTGTTAAGCGGCAGGGCAATTCTTTATCTTTCAAAAGTTCCGCACAGCGAATCAGTACGGCACAGCCTATGCGGTTATCCAACGCACCGCAGGCTACACGGTCATTCAGTAGAGGACGCATAAAGCTGTTGAGCATAACACAATCGCCTAAGCAGATTTTTTCCCTGACAACCTCACAGGGCAAGCCCGTATCAATCCAAATTTCGTCTTTGTCAATCGCCTGACTGTCATCTTTCTGTAAATGGGGCGGCAATGTACAGATAACACCCGTAATCGGTTCTTTGCCGTAAACAGTTACGCTGCTTCCGGGCAGTGTTCTCATGTCAAGTCCTCCGCAAGAACCTCCCTTCAAAAAACCGTTGTCATCAATATAGGTTACAACCAGACCGATACGGTCAATATGTGCATCTAAAAGAATGGATTTTGGAGCATCAGCTTTTCCGAAGTTGGCATAAACATTACCGTTATTATCAATAATAACATTTTGCGTATAGTCTTTCAGCATTTCTGCGGCAATCTCGGAAACATCATACTCATTTCCCGACACACCACACGCCATACAAAGTTTATTTAAAATTTCTTTCATGATATTCTCACCTCACGCCA
>JBJEQG010000019.1:0-6023 GCA_051881635.1 Acutalibacteraceae bacterium | reverse complement strand
TGGAATACTCTAACCTTTGCAGTATTTCAGCGTTTGATCCGGCGAAGCTTCAAAGCGTTGAAGATGTACTTAATCATTACATATTTGCGGATATGTCAAGTGCTTATGGCTTAACATATCCTGACACTTTAGCAAAAGTGAAAGCTCAAATCTCTGCGATAGAAAAAGTTCGACACAGTAAGGTTGTTCATAGTTGGCAATCCTTGGATTCAAGAAACAAGGCAAAACAGTTGTTAATGGATATAATCAGTCGAACAAGCAAGCTTACGGACGATAAAAAGAAATTACAGGACTTTTTCCTGCGGTTCGGCATTACAATCGAAGTCGATACTCTTTCAGAGGACGATGTTGCCAAATTATATAGAGCCGACGAAATCATTCCGGAAGCTGCTGCAATTGTATCTTGTTGCAATAACGACGATGCATATCGTCTGCTGGATACAATTAAGCAAAATTTTGAGCAATATGCCGTACTCGAAAGCAAAATAAGTACGCTCCGGGCTGAATCTCGATTTAGTGATGAACTTGATAATTTTGAACTTTTGGCTGCACTGCGAGATTGCCGTGATGCGGTTGTGTTAAGTGTACCTTATTCTGCATGGACAACATCTAAATTAGAAGCAAATATGTTGTTGGATCAGGTTATGACGATTGCCGGCCGCCTAAAAAAACAGCGGGATCAACTTTTGGAGATTTGCGAGGAATCCGTGTTTGCATTGGACTATGTTGGTATGCTGAATCGGTTCAAAGCAGAATATACAAGCTTCTTTAAGATTTTCAAATCCTCGTACAAGGAAGATGTTAAACAGGTTCGCCTTGTGTTTAAGGAAGTACGCAAAAAAATACCAGATGATGAAATCATTGCCCTCTTGCAGGCGTTGAGACAGTATAATGAGGATTTGGAACAGTACCGCAATCTTGCTGCACAAGTTGCTAAATTGCTGAATGTTCAAGAATATGACATTTGGTTCGATTGGAAAGCTGTTAAAAAGCAACTTGAGGCTTTCAATACTGTCGGAAACCTTTTTCAGGATGATTTTGCTACTTATCAATTCATTATTGAGAATCGATGGAGCGGAATCTATGATATACTCACCAACTATGATGAGTTGAACACTTGGTTTGTCGGCAATGACGAAGCTGGAAAGTATTATGCAAGTTTGTATCTTGGCATAAAAACAGATACTACAAAAATCCGAGAGCTACTTGACCACGCACGAACTATGTGTGCTATCTTCGCTTCGCCGGATCATTACATTGAGTATATGCTTTCCGGCAAAGAAACTCAGCTTATTCAAAAAGCACAGCAATATGCAACTGCTATTGTAAATGCCCGAAATTGGTTTGCGGAAAAAACCACGGAAATCGTTGAGTACACCGGCGTTGAATACAGTGAGGACTTTGACACATGGAAAGAAATACTTTCTCAGCTTGAAGTATTTGAAAGTATTGTAACTGCGGTGGGTGAATCTGCCGGTTATGCCATGGTGACACGATATTCCTCGGATAATGCACTGATTGATGCTTACTTAGAAGCACTGGTGCATATTACTGAAATTTCGGAATGTGCAAAAGCAGTTTATCACACTGCTGCCGGTAAGATAGATCTTAACGAGATTCAGATTAAGTGCTTGATTGCAGATGTACGAACAATTATTTCCAATGCGTCCCGTTTGCAATCTGTGTATACTGTACTTTCTAATTATTGTCCGGAAGGTTATTCTACACTTAGCATAAGCGAAATCAAAGCCGATTTGGCGGCTGTTGTTCTATATCAAAATACTCGCGATAACCTGGACGAGGCACGCATTAAGCTCGGCGAGGAGTATAAAGGACTTGACACCAATTGGGAGGTTGTCCATTCCAATATTGTTTTCTGTAATAAGGTCATTCAGCTTCTATTTGGAGATGTATCACCTGAATTGATAGCTGCCTTTGTTGATGAAACCGTATTGTACTCGGAAGCACAGGTATCGGAACTGTGGCAATGCTATGCCTCCGCCAGAAGTGTTGAGGCCACATATCCGGTGTTTACTAAGCATAAGGATTTGAATGAAAAAATCAAACTCCTTGCCGATATGATTGCTTCACTGAATGAAGCAATCGAAATTAAGAACACCATTACTGCAGTTGCTTACGATAAATATTGTTATTCCGGTATTGTTGAAGATTTGAAGAAGTTGGGACAAGTTCAGGAGATACAGAGTGCATTTAACGATGGTCTTGTTCAAGTAAATAAGATTCTGCCTGCTTTTACATTTGACGGCAATACGGATTGGGATTACATGGCTGAGATTTTCAACCATCTAAGACAGGTTAAACGGGGGATTAGTTCGGATAGCATTGATCCGGAAATCATGCAATTTGTAACTAATGGTATTTCCGGAGTGCCTGTTACAATGTATCACAGTCAAATCGAAAAATTGATGCACAATAAACACCTTGTGACTGACATCACAAGTCTGTTTGCTAACAAAACGATTTTGGAAACCTATAGTCTAGCAAAACTGACAAGACGCTTCCGGAATTGCAATGATCAGTTCTCTACAATGGATGCATGGATTGATTTACGAAATTGTAAAAAAGCTTGTGTGGATAATGGCCTTGAGGACTTTATTGTAACCGCACAAGATACCTATTATCCCCCTGGAACACTCAAAGATGTATTCTTAAAGAGTTTCTATTATGAATGGTTTGAGAAGGTCTGTGCAGGAATCGAGTCCGTTTCTACATTTAGAGTTCGTACGCAGGAAAGTCGTGTAGAATCCTTCCGTGAGTTGGATGCTCATCGGTTAACTGTCGATCAGATAAGAATTAGAGAACGACTCATTCGTGAAATGCCTGACAGTCACAATTTCGGTAGGGTGACCGACGAAATGTCCATCCTTCTTCATGAACTTAATAAAAAACGGAATATCATACCGTTGAGAAAACTTTTTAGAACTATCCCCAATCTCCTGCTCAAGCTGAAACCTTGCCTTATGATGTCTCCTCTTTCCGTTGCCTACTTCTTGGAGGCAGAAACCTACAGATTTGATATGGTAATTTTTGACGAGGCATCCCAGATTTTACCGCAGGATGCTATTGGTGCGATTTTTCGTGCTAAACAGGTTATTATTGCCGGCGACAGTAAGCAGCTTCCCCCTACGAATTTCTTTTCCGCCAGCACAAGCAACGATGCTGACTTTGATAGTGATGATGAAGAAGGGGAAGAAGTTAATTTCGATTCCATTTTGGAGGAAGCTTCAAATAGTCTGCCCAATCGGTCGCTGTTGTGGCACTATCGTAGCCGTTTTGAAGAATTAATTTCATTCTCCAACCAACATATATATCAAAACAACCTGATTACATTTCCAAGTAGCACCATTCAAGAAACTGACACAGGTGTTGAATATGTCTATGTCAAAAATGGGGTCTACGAAAATAAATGCAATCGTGCTGAAGCACAGGAAATTGTTCGTATGGTTGCCGAGCACATTAGAAAGCACCCTGATCGTTCTTTGGGTATTATTGCATTTAGTGAGAGTCAGCAGTCTGTTATTGAAGATGAGATTAACAAATTCAGAATACGCAATCCTTTCAACGAGAGATTCTTTGGTGAAGATAAGGACGAACCTTTCTTTGTCAAAAACCTTGAAAATGTTCAGGGTGATGAGCGGGATACAATAATTTTCTCTATCTGCTATGCCAAGAATGCACAAGGCCGAATGTATAGGTATTTTGGTCCGCTTGGTAATCAAGGCGGTGAACGCCGACTGAATGTTGCAATTACCAGAGCAAAGCAAAACATTAAACTTGTTGGTTCTATTCTTCCGGAGGACATCGACTTGTCCAAGACTCGTTCCGAAGGTGTCCGAATGTTGCGTTCTTACATCTCGTTTGCAATGCAGGGAAGTTCCGCATTGTCGAAACCCGAGAAGAAGAATAGTCTGTACGATGTTGATACATTTAGTGAACAAGTCGGTAAGTTTCTAATTTCTCATGGCTGTACTGTCAAAATGAATGTTGGCAGTTCTGACTATACCATTGATATTGCAGTTGAACACCCAAAGAAACCCGGTCATTATATTGCCGGTATCGAATGTGATGGCAGCTCCTATTATATGGCCAGAACGGTTCGTGATCGTGAACATCTGCGAACAGCGATATTGGAACAGATGGGATGGAGAATGTATCGTGTATGGTCTACCGAATGGATTCGTAATCCGGAGGCAGAGAAAATACGCCTTATGAACTTTGTTTCAAACGCATTACTGCACCATAGAGAAAAAACTCTGGATATTCAGCCTTCAAGTGGTGATGTCAAAGAAATCGTTGGAACCGAAGTCGTGAAGCCCGATAGAACTACAAAGACACAGAGTTCTGCCAACCCATATAATTTGCCTTTGTACGAAGAAGGTAAATGGTGGGATCGGTCAACTCGCCGTGGAAAAGACAGATTGTCTAATATTGCAGATATGGTTCATGCGGTTGTAAAAGTTGAGCAACCGATTCATATGGAACTGTTGTATAAGCGTGTTGGTCAGGGTTTTACCAGTGGCAATACAACACAGAGTGTTCGTTGCACAATTGATCAAGCAATCAAAGAGTGTATGCAAGGTGAAGTTGTGATTGAAGACCGGTTTATTCGGCTCGCAAACTTAACGAGTATTCAAGCGAGAAGATCCAGACTTGGTGATCCTGACAGAATCATTGAGTATATCTCTATACCCGAAATAGCTGCTGCAATGGAAAAAATCCTGATTGGTGCATACGGAATGGATCGAGATGTTCTGTGTTCTGAAGCGGCAAAAGTCTTTGGATTTGAACGCACCGGTGCAAAGATTAAGCAACGCACGAATGAAGCTGTAGATTATCTGGTTCGCACCCGAAAGGTGTCTGACTATGATGATAAAATTCAGCTGCTGGAGGGTTAATTATGGCAGATAAAACACAACTTAACAGAAATCTTAATAACGGCAATGCCACTGTTCTAAACGGTGGCATTGCCCCCAACCGGAACCGTTCAGGTGGAAGTTCAACTGTCTTGAATCCACATATTTCTGCAAATGGCACGATTGGGAAAGGAGTGCTTTTGTGTGGCAAATATCGTGTTGTTGATAAAATGCCGGTGTCTACTGGCGAAGCGGATTTGTATGTGTGCAGCCATAATAGCAAAAAATATGTTGCCAAAGTATATCGCCACACAGCTTCCATCAAGGCCGAAGTTACGGAACAACTTAAACAATTAAAATCTCCATATGTTGCAACGGTTTATGAAATCGGTGAACATCGTGGTGCCACCGTAGAAATTTTGCCATTTTATAGCAGAGGTAGTTTAAGCGGAAAAACTTTCAGCTACAAGCAATTACGAAGCAGCATTATCCCTTGCCTTAATGAAGGTCTGAAAGCATTACATGATGCAAAAATCATACACAAGGATCTCAAACCGTCTAACATAATGATTACAGACGATCAGCAGTCCGTTGCAATTATTGACTTTGGTATTAGCTCAGTTACAGAAGCGAGAAATACTGTTATCGTCACTCAAACGGGAATGACTCCGGAGTATTCCGCACCGGAGACATTCAAAGGACTATACTCCAGCCATGCTGACTATTATGCTTTGGGCATTACCTTATATGAGTTGTTCTGCGGAAAGACTCCGTATGGCAATATGCCTGCAGAGGATATTGAAAAGTATATTGCCATTCAGCGTATTCCGTTTCCTAAGATAATGCCTACTGAGTTGCAGGAACTTATCAAAGCACTCACATATTATGACATTTCCAACAGACATGACAAAAACAACCCCAATCGTCGCTGGGGCTATGATGAGGTAAAAAAATGGCTCGCTGGCGTAAAGCAAACAATTCCCGGTGAGGGTGTTGACAGAAAAAGTGCCAGACCTTATTTCTTTGCGGGTAAAAACTACACTGCCCGTACAGATTTTGTTCGTGCACTTGTAGAGAACTGGGATGAAGGTAAAAAGGAACTTTTTCGGGGAAAACTGTCTGACTATTACAAAATCTATGATTCTGAAG
>JBJEQG010000018.1:23670-26938 GCA_051881635.1 Acutalibacteraceae bacterium | reverse complement strand
ACACCGCTGATTTTCATTCTAATCAGAGCCTGCGTTCACTACGCACTGTTTGAGGACGAGTTCTATATGAAATCCCAGATAGAAACGCTGAAAGAAACCCTTGAACTTTTTGTTATGAAATATAACCCGAAAGCAAGGGCGTGGGCTGACAAGTGTGGCGGAAATCTCAGTAGTTATAAACCAAATTGAAAAGGAGAAAAAGACATGAGTAAAGTAAAAAAGCGTATTTTGATAGTTTTGTTGGCAATTCTAGCGGTAGTTTTAGTCTTACTGATTGCGTTTTTGGGATTTTATGCAACAAGAATTCAGACCATGAGCAGCATTGAGAAGCTTACGGATTACGATGACGGGTACAATCTCTATCGCATGGATATCAAATACGATTACAACCTTGACAATATAATCAATTACGGCATTAAGGACGACCAGACGATGATTGATGCGATTCTGAAAGAGGCTCTTCCGCTGTTGCCTGTGAGTATCAAAGCACCCAATTTCGGCTGTACGGCACTTACTCTGACCGATAAGGACGGAGATGTTCATATGGGGCGTAATTACGATTTTAGCAAAAATACATCTGCCATGTTGGTTTACTGTGAGCCAAAGGACGGATATAAGTCTATTGCCTTTGCCGCACTTGACAATGTTTCGGCAAATGTGCCTGATGAGAATATCCAAAAAAAGCTGGCGAGTCTGACAGCTCCATTTATCTGCCTTGACGGTATGAACGAAAAAGGCGTGTCTATCGCTGTGTTGACACTTGATAGTGAGCCTGTACGCCAAAACACAGGCAAGCCTGTCATTTCAACTACTCTTGCAATACGCCTTGTTCTTGACAGGGCGGCGACCACAGAGGAAGCAGTGGAGCTTTTGCGGAGCTATGATATGTTCGCATCAAGCGGCAGAGATTACCATTTCTACATAACCGATGCATCAGGCGACGGCAGAGTAATAGAGTATGACATTGACGGCGAACCAAGAGAGCTTATAGATACTCCGTCAGAGGCGGTTACCAATTTCTTCATTCGTTATAAAGATGAAGTGGTTGAGAATAAGAAAAACGGTATCTACGGTCACGGCAAGGAACGCTATAACGCTGTTATGAAGGTGCTGGAAACGGAAAAAGGCAATTACACCGAGGATACCGTGTGGAACGCAATGAAATCGGCGGCACAAGACCCCAAACCCGATGACATCACAAGCAACACACAATGGTCTATTTCATATAACAATACTGACCTTTATGCTGATATTGCCATTCGCCGTCATTGGAGTGATGTAACACATTGCGAGCTTGAAAGCAAGGTTACAACGCCGTTAAAATGAGTGGTACGGTAAATGGTTATCGAACAGGTCTAATAAATTTTTATTGAAAGGTGGTAAACACAATGTTACCAAAGTCTAAAAAAATTTTGAGGGGATTTATCTCGGCTATACTTTCCTTACAGGTTCTAATCTCTCCATGTCTTATAGCCTCTGCGAATGATTTAACAGGGGCGGACATAAATTCCGATTCAAGCAGTTTATCAAATGAAACCAGCCTTGATGACATTGTTAAGGAGATGTTTTCAAGTCAAGAACTCATTGATGAAGTTCTTATTAAGGCTGACCCTACAAAAGCTGTTGAATGGGCTGCAAAAAAATTTATTTCAGCAGCACTAGGTATAGACGATAACCCCAATGAAACGGCGATGCTGGAAAAACTTGACGCACTTATGGATGGTCAGTCCAAACTTCAAAAAAGTATGGATGATCTTTCAACGCAGATCACCTGTGCAGAATTAGACGAAATCCTTCGTGATTTTAAAAACCTTAAACACGAAGGGAAGATAGTAGAGATTGCCTATAAAGCACTAAAAGATATAGATGAAGACCAGGCGAAATCTAATACTGAATCTAATCTCGATTTTAAGGGCAGAAGAATTAGTGCTCTTACAGAGGGAATTGGTATAGATAAAAATAATATTAGTAGTGCGAATTGTGAAATTGATATCTATACAAACAAACTTGCCGCAGCTTTACTTGAAGAAATGGATGTTACTTATGAAAAGAGGCTGGGTGCTAAGAGTTATTCTGATAATTTATTTGAAATCAAGTATCAATCTTTAAGACGCAAATACCATTGGGAAAATCAGGCATATGTCGAACGGATTGATTTTCAGAATGATGCCTTCGGTACATATGCCATGACTGTAACTATTGAAAAACTGTCACTTTATGCAAGACTTGAAAAAATAGAAAAATATAATAAAGAACATCCCGGAAATGAAAAAGGTATTGATATGATTAATGCTCAATTAGATCAGATTGAAAAAGATTATGAAAAAATTGTAGATCTAATGAATAAAAAGAAGGTTGTTAAACGCGAGAACGAGAGATATTACTGGACTCCCGGACACGAAATGATTTTTTATATGACTCCAAACACACAAGGTGTTCCTCAGGAAAATAAAAATGCCGGAGTTGGAAATACAAAGGCTCGTAATAATGCAAAGGGTCTTAAAGAGGTAAAAAATAAATCCGGAAATTATACTATGGCATTAAAATACGATTTTTGGAAACCGTTTGTAAGATATGAAGGCGGCAATTCATTATTAGTAAATTATGACCAATTAAATACGATTTTAAAAGATTATAATTCCGGTGGTGAGAAGAAAAGTTTGTATGAGATATTCTTCTCCAAAGACGAGGGAAATTTCGATCTTCCGGAAAATATTGATGAAAATTGCACATTCGTTATTGATGGACAAAAATCTGAAATAACAGGAAAAAGCTACCCTCTGACTTATGAACCATATTTCTTTAAAGCTGACCAGGTTTATTGCTATGGAGTAAAAAGTTCAGGAACTAGTAATGGAAATTTACCTTCCCCAAGCAAAATACATCTTTGTTATTATCACAGTGGTCATGCAGACCCTAAAACCGCTAATAATTGTGTAGGTATAGGCGTTAAAAGTGTAGGACTGCCTTCTTCAAATACTTCGGAAAACGCAAAAGAAGAAACATATAATAATTATAATGAAACTATTGTATGGTCGGAAAATATGGATGACATACAGCTTCCGCTCTCAGAAAATATAGGAGATTTAATTTCAGTAAGTGCTGATGACAATATCATTACCGAAGATAAATATAGTATCTCTGATGATAAAACACAAATCACATTAAAGAAGGAGTTTTTGCTCAATTTAGAAGATGGTGTACATACACTTGTTGTAGAATCAGATGATGTAATTAACCGTTTTAGTTTCACAGTAAAAGCTGAACC
>JBJEQG010000018.1:0-23570 GCA_051881635.1 Acutalibacteraceae bacterium | reverse complement strand
TTGTAGAATCAGATGATGTAATTAACCGTTTTAGTTTCACAGTAAAAGCTGAACCGGATACTCCCTCTGAACCGGATATTGATAATCCTCAAACAGGAAATACAAACTCTTGGAAAATCTGGGTTTATCTGTCCGTATTTGCAGGCTTGACACTAATTATTACCTTTAAAAAGCGTAATAAAATAATCCGATAAAAACTTAATAAATTCAATAACGGCGTTGAACTTTAATAAATGGTTCAACGCCGTTATTATATCTTTATGCTATCCTGTTTATTCAGATTACAAAATTGCCAGTTAATGCACCGAAATACCCGTAGAGCCTTGACACCAAAAGAAATCGAATGGGTAATCAAAACAGAACATAGGGGAAGATAAGAGATTGCGTTGCTCTTTTGGTGATGATTTTCCTTGTGATGTTATTTTATATAAATTTTATTAACATTTTTATGTGATTGTATTGCAAAATAGATAAAAAATTCTTGACTTTTGGATTATAATGAGCTATTCTAATATATAAGAATGGAAAATTTGTTTTTTTGAATCCGATGAATAAGGACATAATATTGATTATGTGTTTTGAAGGAGATGATCTGATGAGCCGGAAAAAGAAAAAAATAAGTTCCATGATAGGATTATTGCTGATGCTCATTATTTCATCTGCTGTGGGCGTGACGCTCTCGTTTTTGTCTTACTCTCCTACACCGCAGGCAAATATTTTTACATTTTCAGATGTCAGTATCCGAATTGTCGAAGAACAATGGGATGCTCTCGATGAGATTTCTTATGCCAAAATATTGTATCCCGGACGAACAATCAGCAAGGATCCCAAGATTGAGAATACCGGTATCAACGAACTGTATGCCTATATGGAAGTGAGCGTTCCAAAGGCGGAGGTATGTCTTATAGATCAAAACGAATCTATTCAGAAACAAACTGTTGAGTTGTTCACTTATACAGTCACCGGTGAGCATTGGGTTGAATTAGAAAGTTATTCTGCACAAACCGACGAACAATCCACCCGACTGTATGCGTATCTTGTACCACTGCAACAGGGAGAACAGACGACAGCACTGTTTGACAGCATAACCTTTGCCAATGTGCTGGAAGGAGATCTGCCTATGGGAACACAATTAGAAGTAAAGGTCAATGCCTTTGCAATTCAAACCGGCTCTCTGAATGAACAGGGCAACACTCCGCAAGAAAAGCTGCAAGATGCATTCGGAAAATATCTTGCACAGAAAGCAGAAGATGATAACTGATTAGTGAACAGAATGGAATGGGAGTGATGAAGTTGAAGAAAAGATGGATTGTCATAATAATGCTGTGTTTGCTGGCCTGTCTTTCCGGCTTCGGAGTGACCTATTCCTATCTCATTACGCAGACAAGCACTTCAAATGTCCTCACAATGGGTGAAGTCAAGGTGGCTATAAAAGAAACCTTTAATCCGCCTGAGGAACTGAAACCGAATATGTCTTTCCAAAAAGCACCCTATGTGGTGAATACAGGTAATTTGCCATGTTTTGTACGAATGAGAGCGGATTATACCACTATCGGTGCTGCCGATTTCTGTACGCTGGGCGGACTGGACGAGGAACACTGGGACAAGGCTTCTGATGGATACTACTACTATAAAACGCTTCTGTATCCAGGAGAATCCACAGTATCCGCTCCTTTCAGTCAGGTGTTGATTGAGGATTGCGATGAAAACATTTTGGAAAATTTTGATATTGCTGTTTATGCCGAGGCGGTACAACATTCTGACCACAACGGTGACTGCCCCGACAGTGAGTATCTGACCGTATGGAACAACTACCATAGAACCAATGGAACGGGGTGATCTATGATGAGATTTGTTAAACAATATGCAGCGAAAAACCATATCCTGAAAAAAAGTCTTTCCATGTTCATAGTTTTTGCTCTCCTGTTTGGTATGATAATTCCCTTTTCTGCCGCAGCGGCGGAAGATGAGGAAGAAAGCCCGGCAGATGGCGGATTTACCGTCAGTTTGAATTGGAGAGGAAATGTTTCAGACCCTGAGCATTATGAGTATGACTCTTCTGCTATTGAAACACGCTATATTCGTCTGAATGTTTCCTATAAAAACGACAAGCTGTTGTCTGATTACGGAAAAGGTCAGATTGTTATAACGGTTCCCGGCATTAACGATGCAGAACGGAACGGTATCATTACTCCTGTGGCTATTGCTGCCGACAAAGCCTCTGAAACGGATAAAATCTACGATTGGAGCTATACCTATAATTCGTCAACCGGACTTTACACCTTTACGAACAATGAAAAGTCCTTCAAGAATAATGTCTATGACGGAATGTTTGAAATTGTTTGGGCGATTAAATCGGAAAGCTCTGTTGACGGATATAATAAAACGCTTCAAGCAACGCTGCGTACCATTAACGGCGAGGTGGCACAGAGTAATGAAGTGACTTATTCACAGACACGGGAAAAATTTACATATTTGCTTACCCCGAAAAGCGACAAGAACAATGGCTATAATCCGGCTTCCAAGATTTTTTCCGCCGAAGGCTTGCATAATCTGATTGATGAGGAAAAGAGTGCGGCAGATTACACATTTGTCAAGTATTCAAACTTTCTCTATACCTACACCAAAAAAGCCAGATCGCTTTTGAAACATTCCTATAATAATTCAAATTCTCCGTTGACAGCGGATTGGAAAATATGGGCTCCTGTCGGAACGAATATCTGCGGCTCAGACGGTGTTGTCGGAGAGGGTTCCGCTTATCAGAAAACAGGTGAAACCAAGACAATAAATGGCACACAGTATGCTGCATGGGAAACGAAATCGAAAACCATTTATCTTTACAGTATGCAGAACCCTTCACTTGTATTCTACGCTGCTTATCCGAATGATTCCTATTGGGAAAAAGATGTCAGCATTTATCTGGAAGGATATGGACAGTATAAAGATGAGGACGAAGATGTCATGTTCGCCGAACAGGTCTATACAATCAATACAAGTGACTATTCATTCTTAAACGAAGGCGAAGACTATGGCATAGATATTATCAATTATGGTATCCAAAACAGCTATACCCGTAATCATTGTACGGATTGCTTTAATTATGGAGCTGTTGATGCGTCCGATATCAGTAATGCAAAACGCAAATATTCGTCTGATATGGTTTTTACCTATAACAGAAGCGAAGTCAACAGTTTTGAAATCGGTCAGGACATTTTTCAGGTATTAACCACAGACAACACTTACCGATTTTTATCTGATGATGAATATCATTACACAAGCGTTACCATTCCTTCTATGTCAGGTCTGTACAACATCAACGGATTTACGGTGCAGCCCAAAGAGTATGACGCCGAGATCTATGTCAGGAGAGCAGGAAAGTCAGACTATGAGCTTTATCCGACAAAGGGGCTGAAATTTGACAGCAATTCGCATACCGTCAATTTTACTTATACAGATGTCGTTGCCGTCAGTGTAAAGCTCAAGGAACTTGATCAGAGCTTTCAGCGAATTTATATCAGTTGTAACTATCAGTTCCATTCCAATAAAAAAGATATTCTGCTTGATCAGGGCTTGATACGACACTATATGTTTGTAAAACGATATGATGCCGATGGCAATCTTCAAAATGATGTTGGAAATGGTTCCTTGCCGCAAGATGAGGAAATGTTTGGTGTTCCTGTTTTGAGGAATGCCGATTCGATCCATGTTCTGATTATTCCGAATATTCTGAGTGCGGACACATATTTCAGTTCTGTTTCCCATACCAGTACGCAGTATCAGTTTGACGGCTGTATTTATGATACTTTCCAGATTCCTGACGGCAACAGTATTCGGGCATTTACTGTTTATGCTATCATTCCGGACGGACTGACCTTACAGGAAAAATACAATACAGTTGACAAACTCCTGGATAAAATGAAAATTACGGGACTCAGTAAAACGGAATCGTTTTTGAAAGAACATCTTATTATTCAAATCCTGCATCGGACGGATTCTTCCGGAAAAGAACGCACTTATCTCGAAATGAAGTTTGACTTTGGTGAAGATGCCATTGTAAACACCGACAGTTCGACCAAATCCTACTACTTGCGGATTGATGGTATCCCTATGGCGGTCAATATTGATGAAATCAATCAGCGTAGTGGTTCTAATTTGGACCCGAGAACATACAGCTTTACGCTCCGTACCATGACGACGATTGACCAGACTGATTTTTGGTACACCAGCTATACTGATGATATGTTGGTAGAAGGTGGTCTGTGGAGTGATATTGACGGGGACGGAGTTACTGACGAGATGATTGCCTATGATGCCAATTCCACGAGCTTTACAATTGCGGGTTATGCTCAATTGGAAAGTGTGATGTCGGTTAAAACGGACTTATCAAACGGTTATGTCAAGCCTGAATTTGACGATGAAACAGAAACCTTTACCGATGTTCCCGAAACCTACGGTAATAGTACTTATGCCTATCGTATCAAGTTCCGTGGCAATAAAAACACCGTATGCAATATCGTGGCTGTTAATCCTCTTGAAGCGGATACGCTTTCTGAATGGCAAGGTACTTTCCTGAGTATCGACACCGCAAAGGCGGCGGAATTTACAGGGGTAACCCCAACGGTCTACTATGCTGAAACTGTGGTAGATGCCAATAATTTACCGGATTTTACGGATACCGACACATGGAAGGTGTTGCCTGATGATTTGTCCGACTGGACGGCAGAACAACGGTCGGCTGTCAAAACGATTGCCGTTGATTTTAATAAGGCGACTCTGATTGAGGGAGAATATATATTTTTTGATATTTATATGACCTCGCCCGATAATCAAATGGGTGATATTTCATCTAAAAAGACGGTAAACAGCAGTGTGGTTTGGTTTAATCCGATTGATGAATTGACCGGAGATGTGCTGCCATCAACAGCTCAGTCCACAAGAAAGGTTGCGGTTACGATTACTCCCTTTAAGGGAACCGTTAAAATCGTCAAGCAGGATAAGGAGGACAGCAGTATTCTGCTTCCCGGTGTTGTCTTTGACCTTTACAGAAAAGAAGACGATTCCCTGATTCAGGAAAATATTACAACCAATAGTGAAGGCGTGGCAGAGGTCAGAGAGATTCCTTACGGAGAGTATTACCTTGTTGAGAAATCTACCGCAAAGGGTTATGTCCTATCCGATAAACCATTTGAATTTGAACTGAGCAGTCCATATCCGGACTGTGTGACGACAGTAACGATAGAAAATGTTCGTGAAATTACTTATGTTACGCTAAAAAAGGTGTGCGACAAAGATACTTCTCTCGGACTTGCGGGTGCAAAATTCCGGATTCATACGGAGAATGGTGATTATTTCAGCGAGGCAGTCTATACAACTGACCAAAACGGTGACCTGACAATAACAGGTATTCCATGGGGAACCTATTATTTAGAGGAAATACAGCCGCCGGCAGGTTATGAGATTACTGAGGCCGCAAGGCACATTGAATTTACAGTCAATGCCGAAAATAATGCCGGTCGGGAGTTGAACCTTAAAGCAGTCAATAATCAGATTCCCGGTCGGGTGATAATGCAGAAATATGAGATGCTAAATGACGGAAGTCTTTCCGAAACTCCTCTCAGCAATGCTTTCTATGAGTTGTATAACGCAAATGGTCGACTTTTGGGTACATATTTGACAGACAGTAACGGTATAATCGAAGTAGACGATCTTGATTTCGGCGATTACTATTTCCTTGAAACGGTTCCTTCAACAGGCTATCTGCTTTATTCCGATAAGATTAGCTTTACGATTGACGGTAATGATTTGCAGACGGACGGAACTGTTGTGCATTATATCACCACCTATGACCAGCGTAAGCCCGGCAGTGTGTGGTTGGAAAAGAAGGACGACCAGGGCGATTTCGTCAAAGGAGCGGTTTATGGTCTGTTCCGTCAGTCTGATAACGCCCGTGTGAATATTCATGGAGAGATTATAGAGAATTCTTTCAGTACGGACGGTTTGTTTGTTACAGATGACTTGGGTTCCTTAATTGTTGAGGATATATGGTGGGGCGATTACTATATGAAGGAAGTCACAGCTCCCACCGGTTACCAACTCAGCAACGAGATTTATCAATTTTCAATCAATAAAAATACCGTTCGCAGTACTATTCGCCTGAAAGCGGCGGACGACCGTCTGACAGGCACTGTCAGATTGATTAAGGTCAACAAAGATGACAACACGCAGCGTCTGTCCGGAGCTGTCTATGGTTTGTATCAGAGTGACGGAAATCAGGTGCGGACCGGTATCACGACAGGTGATGACGGTACGGCGATGATTGAGAATATTCCCTGGGGAACATATTATTTGCAGGAAGAAAAAGCTCCTGCGGGCTTTGACCTTTCAGATGAGAAGATCCGTTTCACTGTCAACTATATCTCAGCCGGTAAAGTACAGGAAATTACTGTTGAGGATAAACAGGCTATCGGTGAAATTAAGATCAAGAAAAGAATCAGCCTTGACAATGTTGCTTTTGCTCACGGCAATCCGACATTCCTGTTTAAAATCAGCGGTACTAACAGCGTTACCGGAGCAACCTATACTGCCTATAAGAGTGTTACATTTGCGGAGGATTATGTCAATTCTCTTAAAAATACCGAAAACATAGAGTATGCAGAAATGACCATACTGTTTTCCGATGTACCGACCGGCGAATGTAAGGTTTCGGAAGTTGAGGTGCAGCGGTATGAGGTATCAGATATTTCTGACATTACCTCAAACGGTGTTTTGAACGAGGAGGACAACAGCGTTACCTTTACCATTACTGATGAGAATCTCAAATGCGAGGTAATATTCACAAATAACAAATCTGTACAATCCTACGCATCACATACCGCAGCAGAAGTCAATATGCTGAAAAAATCCCGTAAGGTCACATCGCTTTCCGCTGTATGGACAGGCGACGCTTTTTATACGGACACGATGCTGGACCGTTCTTTGCTTGATGTGTACATCATTTATGATGACGGTACTTCCGAAAAGCTCGAAGATAACGCCTATGAACTTTGGAGTGGGGAACAGCAGTTAAGTCAGGAGGGAGTTAATGACTTTGACCCCGCCACTACTATGACAACCACAATTGAAGTTCGGTACACACATTCCGGCAGAACATACACTGACAGCTTTAACCTGACGATTGTTGCCATGCTTCCCTTTACCCATAAAATATTGGACAACACCCCGTTTTCCGAAGACGGTGTGCAGTATGCCGGCACAGTAGCGATCACCGGTTATTTGGGAGATAGCACCTATGTTTCTATTCCGCAAAAGGTGATTGGAGAAAGAACACTGCTCAATAATTCTACCGGTGCGTATGAAGACCATGTTTCAGCAAATGTTTACAGGGTAGTAGGGGTAGAGAGTATCACCTCAGCTGCCGCTTACGGCTTCAAGGAGGTTCAGAATGTTAATTTACCGTCTACGGTTAAGGAAATCGGAGCTTACACCTTCTACAACAATACGGCATTGACCGATATAAATCTTGACGGCGTTGAGGAGTTGGCTAAGTATTCATTTTATGGCTGTACCTCCTTGTTGGGCGTTGAGCTTCTTAGTGCAAAATATATCGGTGGTTATGTCTTCTATAATTGTACTTCTTTGTCGGAAATTAAAATTGGTGATAGTATAGAAGAAGTATTCCCCTATGCTTTTTCAAATACGGCTTTTTATACTAATGCTGAAAATGGTTTGATTTATATTGGCGACAAAGTCCTTTACGGCTATAAAGGTTCAAAGCCTGCGGGTGAAGTCAATATTGCAGATAGTACTATCTGTATTGCTGATAGTGCTTTGAATGGTTGTACTGAAATAACGAATGTAATCATTCCAAATAGCATGAAACACATCGGAAATGGAGCTTTTTACGGCTGCACCGGTTTGACGGAACTGACGATTCCCGAAAATATGCTCACAATCGGAGGATATGCTTTTAATGGTTGTAGCGGTCTGACAGGAACCTTAACCATTCCCGACAGTATAACCAAACTTGGATACGGTTACAGCAGCAATTACGGAAATGCCGAATCAGGTACTGGTTCTTCTTTTTACAATTGCAATAAGGTGTCAGAGGTTATTCTCGGCGAGGGTATCACAATTATCGCACCTTATTCCTTTGGAAATTGCTCATTGTTGGAAAATGTAACCTTTGGCAACAACATCACCGCCATTAAAAATTATGCTTTTATCAACTGTTCTGTTCTAAATGAGGCTGTTATTCCGGACAGCGTTACCATTATCGAAAATTATGCATTTTATAACTGCAAAGGATTGAAAAATCTGGTAATCGGTAATGGTGTCACCTCTATTGGTAATCGTGCTTTCTATCGTTGTGGTGGTCAGGAGCCTGACGATGAGCCGCTTTATCTTACATTGGGCAGCAGCGTCAGGACTATCGGAGATTATGCTTTCTATGAGTGCAAAAATCTGCGTGGTAATGGAGGAATTTCCGGAGATCAACTGATATTCCCGGACAGTCTGACAACCATAGGAAAATATGCTTTTGCATCATGCAATTTGGGAACTGTTAAACTTCCTGACAGTGTAACAAGTATTGGAGAATATGCTTTTTCAAAGTCCGATATTGTTATCCCAACATCTAAATTACCGCTTGGTGTCACTTGCATAGAGAAGGGAACATTTGCTGGTTCTTCCTTAGGCAATTATTTTATAATTGATAGCAGCATAACGAACATCAAAGAAGACGCTTTCTGTGATGAGATTGGTTTATTGGAAATTTTAATAGAAAACGGTGTTACACATATCGGAGGTAATGCATTTGGAAAAACCGGCTTAGTTGATTCTGTCTTTATTCCCAAAAGTGTTACGAGCATTGATTACAATCCTTTCCCCGGATGTTGGAATCTGAAAGCCATTGAAGTAGATTCGGATAACCCGTCTTATATCTCGGTAGATGGAGTGCTATATACTAAAGATATGAAAACTTTGGTCTGCTATCCGGCAGGAAAATCACTGGACGGCTTTGTAATTCCAAGTACTGTGACAGAAATCGGAAAATATGCTTTTTCTGGCTGTGATGTGTCGGGGTTCACCCTTCCCGATACGATAACAAGTATTCCTGACTATGCTTTCTATGGCTGTACCGGCATGACAGAGTTTAACATCGGCAGTAATATTGTCAGCATTGGTATTTCCGCCTTTGAGGGCTGTACAGGACTGACGGAGATTTCCATTCCTGATAGTGTTACAACTATTGGCAGACGGGTATTTGCCGGCTGTACAGGTCTGACAGATGTTTCCATAGGAAACGGTCTGACATTGATCAGTGACGAAGCGTTCATCGAATGTACCGGTCTGACGGAGATTACCATTCCCGACAGCGTAATCAGCATAGGTGACGGTGCGTTTTACAACTGCACGAATTTGAGTGATGTAATCATAGGCAGCGGGGTAGAGTACATAGGTGGGAGTGCATTTGAGAACTGTGAAGGTCTGACGGAGATTACCATTCCCGACAGCGTAATCAGCATAGGTGACGGTGCATTTTACAACTGCACGAATTTGAGTGATGTAATCATAGGCAGCGGGGTAGAGTACATAGGTGGGAGTGCATTTGAGAACTGTGAAGGTCTGACGGAAATTACCATTCCCGACAGCGTAATTGAAATCCGTAACAATGTGTTTTACAACTGCACAAATTTAAGCGATGTGACTATCGGCAGCGGGGTAAAAGTAATTCGCTCCAATGCTTTTTGTGGCTGTTATCTTTTGGAAAAAGTCACCATTCCCAGCAGTGTATCCTATATTGAAAACAATGTGTTTAGTGGTTGTCCTCAGATTGAAGAAGTATCAATCGGTGCGATAATTGGAAACACAAAGATGTCGCAGATATTCCCCGATGCAATAGGTACTATCAAGACGGTAACGATTTTAGACGGTGCTTTGGAAATCTGTGCTCAGGCTTTCTCGGGTTGCAGCAGTCTTGAAAATATTACCATTTCCAACAGCGTTATGTATGCTAATACAAATTCTTTTTCTGGGGTATCGACAATCAAAACCGTCAAAATCGGCGATTTGCTGAGTTATGATTCAAGCGGTAGTCCGTCAGGAACAAACTATTGGACTATGCAAAAGCTGTTTCCGCAGTCTTATACAAAGATTACTTCTGTCGAAATACTTGACGGACTCGGAAATATCTATACAAATGCTTTTGCCAACTGTACCAGTCTGACAGATGTGACTGTGTGTGATTCCATTATCTCAGTGGCTTCAACTGCCTTTACTAACACCGCCTTGGTCAATAATGCTCCGAACGGACCGATTTATATTGACGGCAAGATTCTGTATAGCTTCAAGGGAGCAAAACCCACCGGTGCTTTTGAGATACAGGAGGGAACTCTCTGTATTGCAGATCAGGCATTCTATGGAAGTTCAGGCCTGACAAGTGTGACAATCCCTGATAGCGTTCAAGGTGTTGGTTATCGTGCTTTTTATAACTGTTCCGGACTGGGCAGTGTTACATTTGCCTCCATGAAAAATATGATTCGTTTCGGTTCTGAATGTTTTACCAATGGGGGGCGTTTTTTGAGCAACGGCAGTCTGACATCAAGCGGAGTAACCAATGGGCAGATTATCTATGACAATAATATTTACACTTATATTGTTGCACAGGACGGCACTATGGTTCTGTATGGGTGCAGAACTACTCCGAGCGGTGTACTGAATGTATTGGACGGAACCGTATGTATTGCTGAATCTGCTTTTAACAGCAGAACTGCTATAACAGGATTAGTGCTGCCTGACAGTGTGAAGTCGATTGGATGGCAAGCTTTCAATGGTTGCACCGGGCTGAAAAGTATTGACTTCGGAAACGGCTTGGTCAATATAGGGGAAAATGCTTTCTTTAATTGTCGTAACAGTAACCTGACAAGTCTTGTTATCCCTGACAGTGTAGAGGTCATCAGAAGAAATGCTTTTTATGGTTGCACAACTATAACAAGCCTGACTCTTGGCAACAGTGTCAACTTTATTGGCAATTATGCGTTCTACCAGGTAAAAATGACAAGTCTGACCATTCCGGATAGCGTAAAAACGATTGGTGACCAGGCATTCGCCAATAATTCTTCTATGAAAAATCTCACTATCGGTAATGGTGTCAATGTTATCGCAAGAAAAGCATTCATCAACTCGAATGCTTTAACGAGTCTGATGATTGGCAAGAGTGTTGTGAGCATTGGACAAGAAGCATTCTCGGGTGCGGGACAAAAAGGACCAATTAACGGTGATATAATCTTGCCTCTTAGCCTTTCTTATGTGGGCGACAAAGCATTTACGAATTGCAAATACACCGGAGTTGCTTATGTGCCTTTTGATTTTTACTACAAAGGTTTGCCCTCTTTATCGGGCAACCGAATCTACTATATGAGAGAAAGAGAACTGCCTTAGTGCATGACAAAAACTGAAAGGAGGGAACGCCGCATCAAATACAACATTGATGCAATACCATGATATAAAACGGACATATAAGGAGGTGGTGTTAGCTGAAAAAAGCAGAAAATATAATATCGATTGTGTTAATCGTAATCATTTCGATACTGTTGGCAGCGGTTCTGATTCTGAAACTGTTCTTTCATGCAGAATTTAAAGTGGTTATGACCGGTTCTATGGAGCCGGAGCTGCATGTTGGAAGCCTGCTTATCATTATCCCTGCTGACTATGACGACATAGCAGTAGGTGATGATATCACCTTTGTGCGTGACGAGAGTTTGACCCTCGTCACCCATAGGGTGGTCGATAAAAATACCGTAAAACAGACATTCACCACACAGGGTATTGCGAATAACACTCGTGACGCACCCGTCAGCTATGATAATGTACTGGGAAAAGTACGGGCAAGTATTCCGTTGGTTGGATATGTCGGTATCTGGCTGTCAACGCCCACCGGTATCATTATCGTGATGACTGTTGTGATTGCTTTGATAATCTTAATTTTGCTGATAAAGGTTATTTTCTTCCCCAAAAAGTCTGAGGAAACTGCCCAAAGCAGTGAGGACAATCAAAGCAAAGAAAAAGATGAATGAAGGAGGTAATGCCAATGAAAAAACTTAAAAAGTGTTTGTTTGCAGCAATCGTTGCGTCAGCAGTGATGATGTTAAGTGCAGGAATCACTCAGGCATTACTTACCGGTTCTGCCCAAAAAGTAAACCATATCAATCTGTCAGGTGATGCGGTCAGTGCAGTTCTTCTTGAACCGGAATGGAACGGTATTATTGATTATGTTACCATAGATGGCTCTGAGTATGCCGTCTATGAATACCGTAACAATGTACCGGTGTTTGGCTATAAGGGAGGGGACTACTATTCCCCTGTCTACGACCACGATAACAGTGATGCAGGAACTCGTGCCTTTGCAGATGCAAACGGTACACCGAGAGTTTACGGAACAGACAACGCTAAAAACATGATTCCCGGTTCTTCTGCTAAAAAGAATCCCTATATCGTGAATACTTCCGAAGATATGCCCGTATGGGCGGCAGCGAGGGTGACATTTGTCTATGCCGGAGCCAATGGAAAGAATACCGCCAAAAAGGGTATGCCCCTTGATATGTCGGATATGCTGACCGTATATGATATGATCGAAATTGATTACAACTGCGATTCAGTCAGTTCCGCATGGGAACGGATTGATGACACTCCCGATGATGCCTATGGTGTAGCAGCTTCGGATATCACACAGACATTTTATTACACCACAAGACTTGACCCTGATGAACAGACTGTTCCATTGTTCACTACGGTAAAAGTCAAAGAATCCGTGTCTTCGGAAGAAATCGCCTACTTGAAAAACATGGGTGGCTTTGTAGTTTATGTAGAGGCTTTTGCCATGCAGGGCAATCAGCTGACCGATTATAGCGATTTCAAGGCATGGGGTATTGACGGCGGTGTTTGCTTTCAGAATACCCCGTCCAAGCAGCACCCGATTTCTTTGGAAGATGTGTAAGTTATTCCGACAAGGAATAAAAATAAAAAGTATTAAATATTCAGGAGGTACATACCATGAGTAAAATGAACAAAAAAAGAGTTACAATCGCAATCCTTAGTACAGCTTTAATTGGCACTATCGCCGTCGGCAGCTCTCTCGCATTCCTGACAGATTCCGCTACAAAGACCAACCACATCAACATCACAACTGATTTGGAAACATCTATCGATGAAGGTGAATGGCCCGATGATCCTGCTGATGAGCCTGAGCTTCTTCCCGGTGACATCTATGAGAAACAGCCTGCCATTGTCACTAATAGTGCAGTTTATGCAAGGTTCAAGTTGACCTACATAGATCAGGAAACCGGAGATACGATTACCGATCCGGACAGAATCGCCCTGATCAAACAGACCATAAAATACGACCCCGAACACGCTACTTTGCCGTTGGCTGATACAGATGGAAACAAATTCTCTTATACATTAGCTCAAATCGCTGGTGTACCTATGTTCAATACAACAGATTATTTTGAACAGGAAGATGAAACGGAGCATTGTTTCTACTATTATTATAAGACAAATGATTATGTCCTGAGCGGTGAAACAGCTCCCTTTGCCAGCAATCCCTTGTTTACGACTATCGTCATTCCCTCTGACTGGGCGAATAACGCAACACATAATGAAATCAATGTTCTTGGCAAATTTAACATTCAGATCGATGCTGAAGTAATTCAGGCTGATAACAATACCCTGCCTGATACTGTTACAAATGATACTGAATTTGCAACCTGGTTTGCCGGTAATTACGCCGCACCTTCTAACACCTGATAACCACCGCCTTGTCTATCATGAAATGACAGCTTATAAGGCACATTGTCTTTGAATTCTGAAAGGAGGAAACAGCCCAATGAACAGTAAAATACAGAAGTGCAGAAAGCTTCGGAGATTGTATGTGGCGTTGTGCCTGCTGGCATCATTGGTGTGTCTTGCCTCCGCAGGTATTACCCTTGCTCAATGGCGAAAAGCAGACGAAACGGTCAACCGTATTTCTGTCGGCACGATTCGTGGAATGATTGTAGGATTTGATGATCCGGAGTGTACGGTCAATGTGTCCGAAACGATTCCCAAAAGTGCATCTGTACAGAATACGGGTGATTTGGACGCCTGTGTGCGTACCAAAGTGGAAACCCGTTTTGGTTACAGCCGTACATCAGACGGAAAATTAGTCGATGATGTTGATGTTTCTGCTGATAGTATTCATATCAATTATAATTTGGACGACTGGTACTATTGTGAAGCAGATGGCTATTACTACTATAAAGGCGTTATCGCTCCGAATGAAATTACCACGACTTTATTTGATAGTCTGACCGTTTCCGCTTCCTTCAAAACTACCTCTCAGATAAAAGCAGATATCACCGTTGTAATGGAAATGGTTCAAGCAGCCGAAAGCGGGTTGTCCTATTGGAATATGACACCCGAAGAATTGGGTATTTCCTATCTGCCTGCTTCTCGGGAACAGGGGACAGCGACCGTTACTTTTAAAGCTCCGTCAGACGGGTTTGAATTTGGGGGAGATAACGGCGATCTGTTTATGAACTTTAAAAATCTTGTTCCCGGTTGCACGCGTACCCAGGAGATTAAAATTTCCAATCAGTGGAAATCTGATGTAACCCTTTATCTGAGGGCGGAAGAATCCGAAAAAAACAGCACTGATTCTGAGCAGATTAAAAAACTGTTTGATGAACATATTCGTATAACAATCACAGACAGCGAAGGAACAATCTTATCTTCCGGTACAGATGGACTACTATACGGAGAGGAACTTCTTTTGGGTCACTTGGCCTCAGGAGAAGAAAAGAACCTGAATGTTAATATGTACTTTGATAATCAGGCAGATAATACAGTTGCCGGAATGGTCGAAAATGTCAAATGGGTATTTATTGCTGAAGGCAAAGATTCCGATAATGATTCACCGGTGATTGATTCTCCTGATGATGTTGTTGAAACCGGCGATCATTCTTTTGCCTTTATGATGATGACCATATCGCTGGTATCGTTTGCGGTCTTTTTATTCCTAATATTCTCTATCAGAAAGATAGATCAGCAATCGTAACCAAATAAAGATGAAAGGTTTATGTCAGCCGTTCCATTATGGAAAAATGAACAAACCCCTGACAAAGTTTCGCAGACTATGTCAGGGGTTGTTTTTATCTGTGGATTGCTAACCTTTGTAGTGTCTTAATTATATCGTATGCATTTTTATTTTTCAATATGCTTAATGAAAAAAATATATAAACCGCCGAAACAGAAAAGAACCCTTCAAGAGGTCGGATCTCTTGAAGGGTTCATTTTTTGTGCCACTATGGACACTCTCATCATTTGCCTAAGGCAATTATATCATATGCCGTTTTATTTTTCAATGTTTTGTTGTGTAATTTTGCAAGATATGATATAATTCTATCGTTACCGCAAAATAAAACCAAATCTCTGGTAACGGAGAGGAGGTGTGTTATGGAGCTTCTTTTATCATTTTTGATGTCAGTTGTGGCAGGTGTTATTGCAAATATCATCTGCAAATGGTTTGACAAAAAATAACGGTAACAAGCCTGCGGTTTATGTCAGCCGTTCCTTTATGGAAAAATGAACAAACCCCTGACGGAGTCCGTGAAACTCTGTCAGGGGTTGTTTTTGTGTTATGGACACTTTTATCATTTTGATGTTCATATTATATCATATGCTGTTTTATTTTTCAATATGCTTAATGAAAAAAATATGTAAACCGCCATACTCTGACTTGACATATTTTCTTTCAAATTGTATTATCTGTTCGATAACTTATCAAAAATTAAAGTTTAGGATTGCGGTTTCCAAAGGCAGAGCCATTGGTAGTGGTTTGGGGACAAATTCCCCAACAGTCCAATGCTTTTATAAAGTGTTTTTGTCTGCAAATTTACGCAAAAACCATGTGCAACTGTTAGTTGCGGATTTTCAAGCCCAAAATGGTAGAATGCAACGGCAAAATTTCTTATACTTCAATCATCAAAACGAAAGGTGGTCTGTGTTTTATGACACTGGGAGAAAAAATTCAAATGCTTAGAAACAAAGAGGGCTTATCACAGGAACAGCTTGCTGAACGGTTAACGGTTTCACGACAGGCGGTTTCCAAATGGGAACTTGGTCAGTCAACACCTGACCTTGACTATGTAATTCAGCTTGGGGAAATCTTTGGCGTTTCCCTTGACTATCTTATCAAAGACAGTGCGTCTTCTGAAACACCGAGCCAGCCAAAAGAGGTTGAACCGCCGAAAGCACAAAGGATTTTTGGAGATACGGTTTTTGCAAAAGTTCCGTTTCCGTTTTCAATCCCCGCATTTGTTATTTGCAGTCTGTTTGGCTTTCATAGAGGTTGGAATTGGTTTGGCAAGGGTGAACCGACTTTTTTGCAAAAATTACCCGTACCTCTTGTTGCGGCGGTGTTGTATGTTGTTTGTTGTTTGAGCGGTTTAACGGCTTGGCACCCGTTTTGGGTTATTTTTCTGCTTGTGCCGATATATTACATAATAGCAGCACTGCTTTCAAAGGCAAAATAAAATTTGATGTTGGGGCAACCGCCCACCGCAGTAACTGAACGGCGTGTCAAGGTACTTCTTTTCGTCTGTTTTGTCGAAAATCGGGTTTGAAGTATAAAATTTTTCTATGCTGACAGAATGTTTTATTCGCTGGAACTTCTTGACAAAAAAAGTCGAATATGTTATTATGAGTGCATGAAACAGGACAACGATGTTCCGAAAGAATATCGTTGTCCTGTTTTTTTATTGCCGACTTTGGAAATATTTTGAAAGTCGAAAACATTTTTGGCGGTTGTCAAAGGGGGAAAGAAAAAATGGAAGATTTGTTTAAGCACGCCGATTCAATCAATGCACAGTTGGCAAGATACGGCGTAAAATTCGGTATCTATAAAAACGGACAGTTCAAAGAACAGCTATTCCCGTTTGACGCTATACCGAGAGTGATACAGGCTGATGAATTTGAAAAGCTCGAAAAGGCTTTGATTCAGCGTGTTGATGCCTTAAACTGCTTTTTGGCGGATATATACGGCGAAAAGAAGATTATTAAAGACGGTGTTGTTCCCGAAGAATTTGTTTTTGCGGCAACGGGCTTTTTACCGCCATGTGACGGTGTTTGTCCGCCAAAGTCGATTTACAGCCATATTTCAGGCATTGACCTGGTTCAGGCAAAGGACGGAACATGGTATATTCTCGAAGATAACCTGCGTGTGCCGTCAGGTGCGTCCTATCCGCTTATTGCGAGAGATTTATGCCGCCGTGCGAGTCCTTCAACATTTGAAAATATCCGTATTGAGGATAACCGTGACTATGCCGAACTGCTTAAAGCGACAATGGATAATGTCAATACGGGCGGTATCAATGTCATTATCACGCCCGGACGCTATAACGCCGCTTTCTTTGAACATTCATATTTGGCGGAAAAGACGGGTGCGGTTCTGACGACAGGCAAGGATTTGGTTGTTGAGGACGATGTTCTGTACTATGAGAATTACAAAGGCAAAAAAAGTCGTGTCGGTGCGGTGTACAGACGAATTTCGGACGAATACCTTGACCCGATGACCTTTAATCCCGATTCTTTAATCGGTGTGCCGCATATTTTTGACGCATACAGAAAAGGCAATGTTGCCGTAATGAATGCATTTGGCAACGGTGTTGCCGATGATAAGGGCATTTATTACTTTGTGCCGAAAATGGTTAAGTATTATTTGGGTGAGGAATGTCTTTCTAACAATGCCCCGACCTATCTGCCGTATTATGAGCAGGATATGAAGTATGTTTTGGATAATTTTGATAACCTTGTTATAAAAGATGTTGCTGAGGCGGGCGGTTACGGTGTTGTTTTCGGCAACAAGCTGACAGCGGAACAGAAATCGGAATTTAAGGCAATGCTTAAAGCCGAGCCACGCCGATTTATTGCACAGGAGGTTATTGATTTTATTGATATTGACATTATGGAAAACGGTGAGCGTTTGCCGAGAAAATCGGATTTGAGGGCATTTGTGCTTTCGGGTGAAACAACAAAAGTATGGAAAAGCGGTCTGACACGATTCTCACGCACACCTGATTCATTTATTGTCAATTCATCACAAGGAGGAGGCTTTAAAGATACATGGGTATTATCACGATAGACAAGGCGGACCACCTGTATTGGCTGGGACGCTATACGGAAAGAGTCCATACCACGCTTAAACTTTTTTTCGTGGATTTCGACCGTATGATTGACCGTTCCGAGGACGCTTATCAGGAGATGTGCAAGGCGTTGAACATTCCCGATGTTTACGGTTCAAAACAATGCTTTATCACGCACTATCCCTATGACACAAAAGACCCAAATTCCATTTTGAGCAATCTCATGCGTTCTTATGACAACGCACTGGTTATGAGGGACGAAATAGGAACACTCACGATGTCATATATTCAGCTTGCAATTTATGACATGGAAAAGGCAAAGTCAAGCGACGCACCGATTATTGCACTGCAAGATGTTGTCGACCATATTCTTGCGTTTTGGGGGTGCGTTGATGACGCTATTGATGACGAAAAAACACGCTCACTGATTAAGGCAGGAAAGCGGATTGAGCGTCTGGATTTAATGTTGTGTCTGGACAGCGATATTCAGTCAATCCGCAGAGAGTGCCGAAAGTTGGAGCGGAGATTGCCCCGAATCGGACTGAGTTATAACAAAGAGGCTTTGGAACGGTTTAAGGAACAGATTGAACAGGAAAATTTCAATCGTTTTTCAGCCATTCATAACCTTGAAAGTATTTTGGTTCTTTGATATAATAAGACCGAGCGAAAAAAATCCGCTCGGTCTTTATTATTTCGGTGAGCCGCCGACAATTCGTGTTGCCGACAGCCATTATAAAAATCAAGGGTGCGTGATGATATTTGGAAAAGGTGTACTTTTGTTATAATATGAACCTTCATTTTGATAAACCCGTTTCTAAACATCATTTTGCTTTACGCTGTCTGCCGGGCAATAACAACCGACAGATTGTTGAGGAAACCGCCCTGAAAATAACACCTGTCAACGGACAAAGCCGAACAGCGGATAATTTCGGAAATATTGTTGTCAACGGCTGTATCAATGAACCGCATACGGCATTTGAAGTTGAAGTCTGCGGTACGGTGCGGATTGTATCCGTTGCCTATGAACAGACTTCATGCGGTATAAACGACCGCCTGTTTTTGTACCCGACACCTTTAACAAATCCGTCAAAAGCCCTGACGGATTGTTTGGAAAATATGACCCGACAGTCGGACTATGACAAGGCTCTGCATATCATGCATTATATACACGATACAATGACTTATATGCCACGCTCAACCGATATTTTTACAACGGCGGCACAGGCATTTGAACAGAAAAAAGGCGTTTGTCAGGACTATGCCCATATTATGCTGACATTGTGTCGGCTGAATAACATTCCAGCCCGTTATGTTGTCGGTATTCTGAATGGCGAGGGAGAAAGTCATGCATGGACGGAAGTTTTGTGTAACGGGCAGTGGTACGGTTTTGACCCGACCAATAACCTGCTTGTCAACCATGAATATATTAAATTCTCACACGGCAGAGATTACAAAGACTGTATGATTTGTCGGGGCATTTTTTTCGGTCAGGCCAACCAAACCCAAACCGTCAAAGCCTATCTGAAAGTATTGTAACAGGGGCGGACGAAGTCCGCCCCTCATCTTGGGGGACGAAGTCCCCCAAACCCCTGTAAGGCGGCGGCACGCCGCCGCCTCGTGTATCCCGTTAGTTTAATAGAGAGGAATGGAATAGCATGATTGAAACCGTAACATCAGTGGCATTACCCGTCAGCGAACATCTCCAAATCAAAAAACAGCGGATTGTTTCCGCAAACAAAGACCTGAGCAAACAAAAAAGAATAAGCATTGTCACAGGCACACACGGCGACGAATTGGAGGGACAATTCGTCTGCTATGAACTTGCAAGGCGGATTAAGGAAAATATCGACTGTCTGAACGGCATTGTTGACATTTATCCCGCACTGAACCCGTTAGGCGTTGACAGCATTTCCAGAGGCATACCGGCATTTGATTTGGACATGAACCGCATTTTTCCCGGAAACAAGGACGGCTCTATGGCGGAATATGTTGCCTCGAAAATCGTTGAGGACATTCAAGGCTCGGAAATCTGTATCGACATTCATGCAAGCAATATCTTTTTGACGGAAATTCCGCAAATCCGCATTAACGAAATTACAAAGGATACGCTTGTGCCGTACGCAAAACTCCTTAATATGGATTTTATATGGGTACATAGCAACGCCACTGTTTTGGAGTCCACTTTGGCATACTCGCTTAATGCCGTCGGCACAAAAACTTTGGTTGTTGAAATGGGCGTGGGCATGAGAATTACAAAGGAATACGGCTATCAGTTGACGGACGGCATTTTCAGTCTGATGAAAGAATTGGGGATTTGGAGCGGTGAAGCGAAAGAACCGAGAACACCGATTATTTCCGAAAATCCCGATGATGTTGAATTTATCAATGCGACCGCCTCAGGCATATTTGTTCCGGAGGTTAAGCATTGGAACACCGTAAAGAAAGGTGACCCGATTGGTATGTTGGTTGACCCGCTGTACGGCATGGTTGTAGACCCGATTGTTGCTCCCTGTGACGGCAGAGTTTTTACCATTCGTGAATACCCTGTTGTTGACGAGGGGTCATTGATTGCAAGAATATTGAAAGTGTAACGGAGGAAAACAGCCATGACGGAAGAAATCATTTTTGAATTAAAGGCACTGTATCGGGATAATATGCAGATTAAGGGTTTTCGTTTCGGCAGCGGTGAAAAAAGCGTGTGCATTGTCGGTGCGACAAGGGGAAATGAAATCCAACAGATTTACACCTGTTCACAGATTGTTAAGGCACTCAAAACTCTTGAAGCGGAGGGGCGGATTGCTGACGGAAAGTCGATTATGGTTATTCCGACCGTCAACGCCTATTCCATGAATATCAAAAAGCGTTTTTGGTGTACCGATAATACGGATATTAACCGTATGTTTCCGGGATATGATAAGGGAGAAACAACACAGCGGATTGCAGCAGGCGTATTTAATGAAGTACAGGATTACGAATACGGTATCCAATTTTCAAGTTTTTATATTCCGGGAAGTTTTATTCCCCATGTGCGTATGATGAAAACGGGATATGAATGTACGGAATTGGCAAAGAATTTCGGTTTGCCTTATGTTGTGGTGCGTGACACTAAGCCCTACGATACCACAACCTTAAACTATAACTGGCAGATTTGGAACACCAAAGCCTTTTCAATTTATGCCCACAAAACAGATGACATTGAGGAAAAAAGCACAAGGGAAGCGGTTATGGCGGTTCTGCGTTTTCTCAACAGTATCGGTGTCGTAAAATTCGCCACATCACCGGGATATAATTCCGAAATCGTACATGAGGACAATTTGCTGACCATTCGTTCCCATACGGCGGGAATTTTTCTGCCGAAAGTCGGTGTCAACCGTCATGTTGCAAAAGATGACCTTTTGGCAACGATTATTGACCCATGTACGGGTGAAGTCAGCGAGTATATTCGTGCGGAGGACAACGGCATTGTCTTTTTCCGTAATGTTGACCACCTGATTTATTCCAATGCGGCAATGTTTAAGCTGATTTTAAACCATGAAATGGAAATCTGAAATTTTCGGAAAGGAAAATGCATATGAAATTTTTGAAAAAAATTAAATCGGCTGTTGTCATTATCAATATTGCAATGATTTTGTTCGGCATTGTCCTTGTGGCGTTTCCGTTGGTAACGCTTTGGCTTTTGTGCTGGATTGTCGGTGTGTGTGCCGTTGCAGCGGGTGTTTCAAACATTATCGGATATTTTTCCAAATACGATATGGAACACTTTTACCGTATGGGATTGGCGTCAGGAATTTTGCTTTGCATTTTGGGAATATTCCTCATGACACGAAGTTATTTGGCGGTCGATATGTTGGTTATCGTTTTGGGACTTTTGGTCTTTATAAAGAATGTCGTGCATTTGCCGGGTGTATTTGAATTGAGAGCCGCAGGCGAAAGAAAATGGTGGATTCCTTTTATCTTAAATCTTATTTCATGCCTTTTGGGTATTGCCATGTTTGTTGTGCCGATTAACGCCGCCCGTATTGTTGTTATTTTGGTAGGTATTGCCTTTATAGTTGACGGTGTGACGGATTTAATTTGGACTTTGAAATTCTCAAAGAGAATTAAGACGGTTTTCAAGGAGAGAAAAATGACCTCACGCTATATAGACACAACCGCTGAGGAGAAAAAGGACGATGATTGAACCTCTTTCCGCAAAACGGGATTTTTTTGAGCGTTTGACCGCCACTCCCGATGTTTGGCAGACTTTGTCACAGATTGACAAACCGATTGTGGTTTACGGCATGGGGGACGGGGCAGACAAAATCCTTTGTCAGTTTGAAAAGTACAATATCAGGGTTTCCGCAGTCATGGCAAGTGACGGTTTTGTGCGTGGACAGAGTTTCCATGATTTTAAGGTGCAGTCGCTCGCACAGATTGAGGAAGTTTGGGACGATTTTGTCATTGTTTTGGCATTCGGCACACAGCTCCCCGATGTTATGGAAAACATTAACCGTATTGCCGAAAAACACCGCTTGTTTGTGCCGTATGTTCCCGTTTACGGCGATGAATTGTTTACGCATGATTTCTTTTGCCAAAACCGCACCGCTTTGGAACAGGTCTATGACTTGTGGGCAGATGAGCAGTCCTTGAAAACATTTAAAGGGATATTGGAATTTTATCTGACAGGTTCACTCCCGATTTTAACCGCTTTGTACACTGACAAGGACACAGTTTTTCGGGAAATTTTGCGACTGTCCGACAGCGAGGATTATTTGGATTTGGGGGCATATCGTGGAGATACAATTCAGGAGTTATTGCACCATGCCAACGGTTATCATTCCATAACGGCATTGGAACCCGATGTCAAAACCTTTGCCAAGCTGAAAGCGAATGTGGAGCATTTGCCAAACATACGACTTATCAACAAGGGGATATGGCATGAAAACACCACGCTGTTGTTCGACAACAGGGGCGGACGCAATTCAACCCTCAGCCGAAAGGTTGGAAAGTCCGTTGAAGTAACAACGGTTGACACGCTTTTTGCGGACAGGTCGCTGACTTATTTAAAAGTTGATGTTGAAGGTGCGGAATATGAAATGCTGACGGGAGCGAAAGAAACGCTTTTACGGTGCAAGCCCAAACTCAACATGGCTTTATATCATCGTGGAGGAGATTTGTTCCGTTTACCTTTGTATTTACGAAGTTTAGTTCCCTCCTACAAATTCTACCTCCGTCAGCACCCATACATTCCCGCATGGGACTTAAACCTCTACACCGTTTAGTGTCAGGGCGTTGCCCCTTGACCCCACCAAAGGGGCGGCGAGCCGCCGCTGGCAAAAGTCCCTTTGGAAACCCGTCATGGGGATAAGGGGAAAAATTATGATAGATTATTCTCAAAATGGGGAGGAAGTTAAA
>JBJEQG010000017.1:0-6107 GCA_051881635.1 Acutalibacteraceae bacterium | reverse complement strand
CAGGGAGGTTTAAGCCTATGGACATGAAAATAGAAAACGGGGATTTTGCGGTTGATATTTACGGACAAAGTGTTGAAATCAACGGCAGAGAAGCATTGGTGCAAGGTATGCGTTTGGCATTGGACTTGCCGTTGGGAACAATTTTAGCCCGACCGTCAATGGGCAGTCGATTGCGTACAATGCAGGGGGCAGATGAAAATACCCTTTGGAAAGAGGTTTTGAGGGTGACGGAAAAATTTGATACGGATATAAAAGCCGTCAGTGCTGATGATACAACGGTACATATAAAACTTGAAACAGGCGGTCAGGAAGAAACCATTGATATAACATTTGAGAGTGAGGCGGAATAAATGGAGCAGACTTATGAAAGCATTTTACAGCGTATGAAAGAAAAGTATGAGGAATGTACGGGTGAGGCAGTTCGGGCGTATTCGGATTTGGATATTCGCATGAGTATTTTAGCAGACGAAGTTTTTTCGCTTTTATCGTATGCGGATTTTTTAAGGAAAGGAATGTTTTTTGACACGGCAAGCGGTGCGGCTCTTGACCACCATGCCGCTGAACATGGTATCAGCCGTTTGGCGGCGGAAAAAGCTGTGGGGCGTTTGGCTTTCAGTTTGCCCTATACGCTGAATTATGATTTCATTGTGCCGAAAGGAACAATTTGTGCCACAAGTGACGGCAAACTTAGATATGTCACTATGGCGGAGGGAATAATTCCGTCCGGTTCTTTAATGGTTCAGGTCATGGCGGAGTCGGAAAACGGCGGAGCGGCATATAATATTCCGTCAGGCGGTGTCAATACGGTTGTCACTTATTTTTCAGTGCTGATGAGTGTTCGCAGTACATCGGGCTTTTGGGGCGGTGCAGACGCTGAAAGTGACGAAAGTTTAAGAAACCGTATAACCGCCCGTTGTCAAACACCGTCAAACGGACTGAATGAAACCTATTATAGAGCCATAGCGTTAGAAAATGAGGGTGTTTATTCGGTATCGGTTCATGCCTTAAACGATGAAACCTACAATTTGGCGGTTGTTATTGCGGGACAGGGAAATATCTGTTCAAATACGACATATCAGGCGGTTCGGACGGCTATGGAGGAAAAAGCTCCCGTTTCCGTATCGGTTTGGGTGGAAAACTGTACATTAAGTGATATGGCGGTTGAAATTTCCGTTACGGCACAAAGGGGTTATACAGCCGATACCGTAAAAGCGGCTGTGGAAAATGCCATACAGGCATATTTCAGGGAACTTTCGGTTGGAGAGAGCGTGAAACTTTCAAAAATAGGTGACTGTGTGTTTCATACCGAAGGCGTGGCAAACTATGCCTTTGGTGAGGGCATGAGCGATAAAGAAATATCGTATAATCAGTTGGTGGTTTGTTCAAATCTGACCGTAACGGTAACGGAGGGATAATATGACGGCGTTGCAGTCTTTGACGGAAAAAATGGAAAGAACAAAGCTGTATCGGCTTGAAGATACAACAAGGGTTTACGGTGAAATTTCGGCTTATGCCACTGTTCTGCAAAGCGTTTATGATATTTTGGAAGAAATTGAGCGGGAATGTTTTGTTGAGAGTGCTGAGGGGAGAGGATTGGATTTTTGGTGTCAGGTTTGCGGAATCAAGCGTGAGGAACATACCGACAGCGAAAATCGGGAAATGATTTTATTGCGACAGGCAGTCGGAAATGAATCCTACACCTATGAAGATATTATGAATTATATTCGTTCATACGGTTATGACGGCAGTTTTGTTTTCGGAAACGGCGGAAAAACGGTATTGTTTCGCTGTTCAACACCGAATTTAACCGCAATACAAAAGAAAAAGGCATTTGAAAAGATTAAGACCGTTTTTCCGCCTATGGTAACTTTAACGGTTGAATGGACAAATCCATAAAGAAAAAGAGGAAACCGATAAAATATGGTTTCCTCTTTTTGTTGTTGATATTTAACTGTATTTTTGGCTGGTGGTATTCAGAGTTCTGTAATAAATTTCAATTTGGGGACGGCAACGCAAAAACGCCTGTCCAAGTTCGGGGTCAAAGTGTGTGTCAAGTGAATTTTCAATAATGCCAAAAGCGTCATCAAAGACCATACCGCCCTTGTAACAACGGCTGCTGACCAATGCGTCAAAAACATCTGCCAACGCCATAATGCGGGCTTCAATCGGAATATCCGTTTTTGAAAGTCCCTCAGGATAGCCTTCTCCATTCCATTTTTCATGGTGATAGTGTGCGATGTTTTGAGCCACAGCAACAAAAGTATGATCCTCAATATCACTCAAAACACGCCCCACAATTTCCGCACCCTTTTTGGCATGGTTTTTCATCTGTTCAAATTCCTCTTTTGTAAATCGTCCGGGCTTTTTCAGAATACTGTCCTCAACGGCAATTTTTCCCAAGTCATGCAAAGGGGCAGCCTTGACGATATTGTCACAAAGTTCATCTGTCAAATGATAGTGTTCCTTTTCCTTTTTGAGTTCCTCTACAAAAATGGCAATACAGCCGCTTGTGCGTTTAACATGGCCACCCGTACTGTTGTCACGGTTTTCAATCAGGTCGGCAATACCCAAAATCATTTTGTTCTGCATATCACGGATATGATTAACCTGTCGGTCAACCTCTTTTTTCAATATATCGTTATAACCCGACATCAACATAATATATTCCTGTTGGATTGTATCGTCAAAGAGTTCAATCATATAGCCGATTTTTTTGTTTTTTGCACCGTGACAGATGTAACGCATAACGCATTTGATTTCCAGATTTTTTTTGGAAACATAAACTGTGTTCTGTGTTTTGGAGGATTTAAATTTCAAAATGGGCTGAATTAAATTTATATAAATATAATTCTGCATATTTTGCAATTCGCTGTTTGGAGTTAAATTCATTTTAACAGGTCGGTCGATTTTCAGAGAGTTCAGTTCAGGGAAAAATCTTTGTGCGGTTGCATTACTTCCAATGTAGTTCATTTTAAGGTCAAACATGATATAGCCATGTTCGTCCTCATCGTCAATGGAATGGACGATACTGTTTGAAACATCGTGAAAACTCAGCCTTTTCATAAGTATTAAAAGCAAGACTTCACAAACATCATAGAGCAGCGGAATAAAGAAGTTTTGCAGAAAACTTTTGAAAATAAAACTAAGACTCATAATCACAAGGATAGCGAATAAAATCCTTGTGTTTTTATATGAATAGCTTTTGGGCAAATGGAAAGCATGAATAATGCAAACACTTATTAAAATAATATAGAAAATACAGACAGTGGTAAAAACATAATAAAGCGGACCTTTTTCCGAAGTTAATGTGGAAACACCGTCCTGTATGTTAAGGGTAACGGATTTATGAAATAAAGTTGAACGGGGATAAAGCATACTCAAAGCGACAACGGCACAGTTCAAAAAGAAAAGAAAGTATTTCAGCACATTAGGCAGACGGATTTTGTATGTTTTGGAAAGCTCAAAGAAAAAAAATATTGGCAGGAATATACCGCCCAAATAGGTTAGTGTATTTGCCATAAGAGCCATTCTCATGGAGTCGGATACGGCTATCATGGTATAGCCTAAATTGGCAATCGCAATAAAGAAAGACATAAGGGGGTAATAGGTAAATTTTTGGCGTTCAGCAATTTTGACAAAAAATGGAATAAGCAGCAAAGATATAATCAAAGCCGCAAAATACAAAAAAAGAACATTCAAAGGGGCAGCATCTCCTTTTACAAAACTTCCATAAATCAATTATAAATGTTTGTGGATAAAATTTCAATCATAAATGCGGTTGTACTCCGTATTTTTCCATTTAATATAAAATTATAACAGAACGCCGACAGAATTTAAGAAATCTGTCGGCGTTTGTTTTTTGTCCGATTGTTTTTAATAACCCCGAATACCGTTAATGGACTCGTCATTCAAAATCCAATCGTTGACATCGACAATCGTATATGTATCTTTCGTGTTGCGGATAATAACCTTTTCAATTCCGGCATTGATAATCATACGCTTGCACATGGAACAGGCTGAGGCATTTTCCACATAGGCGTTTGTTTTAGCGTCTTTGCCAACCAAATATAAAGTTGCTCCAATCATATCGTTGCGTGAGGCATGGATAATGGCGTTTGCCTCAGCGTGAACGGAGCGGCAAAGTTCATAGCGTTCCCCACGAGGGACTTGTAGTGTTTCACGCACACAAACACCCATATCAATACAGTTTTTGCGTCCTCTTGGGGCTCCAACATAACCTGTTGAAATAATCTGGTCGTTCTTAACGATAATTGCCCCGAAATTTCTTCTGAGGCAAGTGCCACGCTCCAATACGGTTTCCGCAATATCGAGATAATAGTTTGTCTTGTCTGTTCTTGTCATTTTAAAAAGCTCCTTTATTTTAAAATAGGGGATTTCACACTTTTTCCAAGTACACGAACCTTAATTCTTTTGTAACTTGTTTTTCGGCAAAAATTCTATATCCTAACCGTTCATACAATTTTATGTTTTTTTCGCTTTTCGTACTGGTAAAAAGTTCATATCTTTTATTGGGGTATTCTTTTTCCATTTCGAGAAGAAGTTTTGTTCCTATGCCTTGTCCCTGTTTTTTGGGGTGAACAATCAATTTACCGATATAAACCGTTCCGTTGTCACAATACCCTCTTACAGAACCTATAATGGCATTGTTTTCATCTGAAATTTTTAAGATAATACCTTTTTGATATTCGTTTATTAAATCATTCAAAGTTTGTTTTAGAGGAGGAATATCGGGATTGTTCAAAAGTTTTGCTTCGCTTTGATATGCAAGATATTGTAAATCAAGTATTTCCTGCAAATCTTCTTTTTCAGCTTTTTTGATTATCATAGTTTTTCTCCCATAAATGCCGATTTATCAAATATCGTGTTTACTTTTAGTTCTATTATAAGTGCTTTCGGATAATAAATCAATGGAGAAATTTGTGCAAAAAGCCCTTATAGGAAATTCTTATCGGCAGTTATTGATAATAGAAATGGAAATAAAGGGGGGATTTTTTTAAAAAAGCTGAATTACCTATTGACTTTGTAGGAAAAGTGTGTTATTATCTTGTCAACCTACTAAATTGATAGGCAAACAAAGAAAATGATTGATATTACGAAAGGATATTGATATACTATGAGTAAATACAAATTTGAAACATTACAGGTTCATGCAGGACAAGAAAATCCCGACCCGGCAACAGATGCAAGAGCCGTTCCGATTTATGCAACAACTTCTTATGTTTTTAAGGATTCCGCACAGGCGGCAGGGCGTTTCGGACTGACGGAAGGCGGCAATATCTATACCCGTTTGATGAACCCGACTTCATCTGTATTTGAAGAAAGAATTGCCGCATTGGAGGGCGGTGTCGGTGCATTGGCTACCGCATCAGGTTCAGCCGCAATTACTTACGCAGTTCAAAATATCGCTTTGGCGGGTGACCATATCGTATCCTCCACAAATCTTTACGGCGGTACTTACAATCTTTTTGCAAATACCTTGCATGACCAGGGAATTGAAACAACATTTGTAGACCCGTCCGACCCGTCAAATTTTGAGGCGGCAATTAAGGAAAACACCAAGCTGCTTTATGCCGAAACACTCGGCAACCCTAATTCCAATGTTATTGACCTTGAAGCGATTGCCGCCGTTGCCCATAAACATGGTATTCCGTTCATCGTTGACAGCACTTTTGCAACCCCGTATCTGCTCCGCCCCATTGAACATGGTGTTGATATTGTTGTTCATTCCGCCACAAAATTTATCGGCGGTCATGGTACGGTTATGGGCGGTGTTATTATTGATTCCGGTAATTTTGATTGGGCACAGAACGATAAATTCCCCGGCTTGTCAAAACCGAACCCGTCTTATCACGGTGTTGTATTTACTGAGGCTTGCGGTAATTTGGCGTATATTCTCAAAATCCGCACAACATTGATGAGAGATCAAGGTGCGACAATTTCTCCGTTTAACTCATTCCTGCTACTGCAAGGTTTGGAAACATTGTCACTCCGTGTTGAACGCCATGTTGAGAATGCCTTGAAAGTCGTTGACTTCCTCAAAAACCACCCACAGGTTGAAAAGGTTAACCACCCGTCATTGGCGGAAG
>JBJEQG010000016.1:0-27601 GCA_051881635.1 Acutalibacteraceae bacterium | reverse complement strand
ACTTCGCATCTGAGTTAAGGTAAAGGAAAATTAAAAGTAAGGAAAATTTCTTTTTGGGCGGAAATTTCTATGCGTTTAATTATAGAGCAAATAAACTCCTGTTTTTTGGGAAATTCTTCTAAAATCTGACGGCGGATTTCATCGGAATATAATTTTTCCGATGAAATCTTTTTTTGTGGCAATAGCATACAATACTGTTCCCGTTCCTGATTGAATTTTGCATATAATCGTTTAAAATCGAATTGCGATAAAATATTGTGACAATAATCATTATACAAACGGTCGCATTTTTGATTGATTTTTGAAAGATAGTTTTCCGATTGTGTAGAAATTGCGTTTTGTTTTGAACGGAAAATATTTATCTTTTTGATAAGAATATCAAAATTTGGCGAATACACAAAACTTTCCAATATTTTTCGGATTTCTGACTGCACAATATCTGTAACAGTTTGAACGGAAATACAGTGACATGAACATTGAGAACGGGTACGGCGATAGGTACGGCAAAGAAAATACAGATTCTCAGGCTTTTTTTTAGTCGGGCGGTTAATTACACCCATACATTCTCCACATTCGTGGCAAAACACCAATCCACGCAGCAAATAATCGTATCTTCGCAAACGGGTTTTAGCGGTTTTGTTCAGCAAAATTGACACACTGTCAAAGGTTGATGTATCAACCAAAGGAGTATGAGTGCGTGGAACAACGGTTTGTTTTTCTTTTGGAAGGCGAATTGATTTCTTTGATTTATAACTTAGGCGTTTGGATTTTCGTTGTACCATATTTCCAATATAAACTTGGTTTTTTAGGATTTCACGAACACGGGTACTGTTCCACAAGACAGTTCTTTCATTTTCATGATAATGAGCATAAACGGACGGTGGAGGTATTGATGAATGATTTAAAAAAGCGGCAATTTCTTTACAGGCTTTTCCCTGTAATGCCTGTTCAAAAATACTTTGCACGATTTTGGCGGCTACGGGGTCAACTTCAAATTTGTTTTTTTCATGTTTTGAAAGAATATAACCGTAAGGAGCTTTTCCACCGACAAACAAACCGTTGTTTTGTTGATTATGCTTTACACTTTTTATTTTCCGGGAAATATCCTTAGCATACATATCATTAAAAACCACTTTAAAAGGTGTTATGTCGTTTAAACTACAATCGCTTTCTGTGTCCGTTCCGTCCAAAATGGAAATGTAACGCACATGATGTTCGGGAAAAAATTTTTCAGTGTAATAACCTGTCATGATATAGTCACGCCCTAAACGGGATAAATCCTTTGTGACAACCATGTTGATTTTTCCGCTTTCTATATCATTTCGCAAGCGTTCAAAAGACGGACGGGAAAAATTTGTACCGCTGTAACCATCATCTATATAGTAATCATAGTTTTTGATATTGTATTTTTCGGCAAAAGATTGCAGTAAATCCCGCTGGTTATGAACACTTTGGGACTCACCACCATTTTCGTCCTCCTTGGACAGCCGAATATAAAAACCTGCTGTATAATCATTTGAAAGGTCTATCTGAAAATCCACAATATCACCGCCGATTTATATGATAAAAATTTTTGCGGCATTAAAAAGAATTTCCAAAAGAGCAGGTGCGTTTTCGGTGTAAATCACATGAACAAGCGGTTCTTGTTTTTCAGACATAAAAATCACCTCCGTTTCATTCATAATTATGAAAAAAACGGAGGTTTCATGATTATTTCGTTATTCTTTGGATAGAAACATACCAAATATTAAATAAGTTTATATGTATTTTTAATTTGGTCTACGCAAAATATGTATTTTGTTTTTTGCTGCTCCAACTATCCAATAAACAAACAATGCAAACAAATTGACAATAACAATGCTTGCTCCCACAGGTGTATTATAAATATACGAAATAACAATGCCTATAAAGAAACAGATAACTGAAACAAAAGCAGATGAAATCATTACTGTTTTAAAGCGTTTGCATACACGCATAGAGGTAATGGCAGGAAAAATAATTAAACTTGAAATTAAAAGCGTTCCCATCATCTTCATGCCCAAAACAATCGTAATTGCGGTTAAAACGGCAATCAACATATTATATACATTCGTTTGAGTACCCGTTGCTTTGGCAAAGTTCTCATCAAATGTGACAGCAAAAATACGGTTATAAAATAAAATAAACATAATCAACACAACTGCTGATAAAATAACAGACAACCATAAATCACTACCTGACATGGAAAGAATACTTCCAAACATATAACTGTTAAGGTCTGTATTGAGTCCGTTTGTGAGAGATGCAACCGTAATACCGATAGCTAACGCACTGGTTGAAATAAGAGCAATTGCTGCATCACCGTGAACTTTGCTGTTGTTACTGATACGCAGGAGAAAAAACGCTGAAACGATAACAACAATAACGGGTATGGCAACATCTAACGGTGCAATATTGATTGCTCCCGCAATCGCCAACGCTCCAAATCCAACATGACTCAAACCGTCACCTATCATTGAATAGCGTTTCAGCACCAAGCTAACACCCAAAAGCGAGGCACACAATGATACCAATGTACCGCCGATAATCGCACGAACAATAAAACTATAAGAGAACATCTTAACAATGACTTCATTCCAAAATTGTATTAAGTCCATTTATGCTGCTCCTTTCTGAAAAAATATTCGCCTACACTGCTGTTCATATAATCCAAAGGTGTGCCGAAAAAACTTTCCTCAGCATTAAGGTGCAGAATATGTGCAGCATACTTAACGGCGGCATGAATATCATGAGAAACCATAATAATTGCCATGTTTTCCTTTTGATTGAGTGACTGGATAAGACGGTACATATCATCAGTGGCAATTGGGTCAAGACCTGTGACAGGTTCGTCCAACAAAAGCAGACGCTTGCTTGCACACAAGGCTCTTGCCAAAAGAACACGCTGCTGCTGACCGCCCGACAGGTCACGATAACAACGATTTCCCAAATCCGAAATACCCAAACGCTTCATATTTTTTGCTACAATTTCCTTATCCTTTTTAGTATAGAAAGGACAAAAACCACGACTGTTGAGCCGTCCGGATAAAATCACTTCATAAACGCTTGCCGGAAAATCCCGTTGAGCGATGGTTTGCTGCGGTAAATAACCGATTTCCTTTGATTTTAAACCGTCTGAAAATTCAATTGTACCACTACATGGTGCTTTTAACCCCAACAATCCCTTAACCAAGGTACTTTTTCCAGAACCGTTTTCGCCGACAATGCAAAGATAATCACCGCTATTGACGGTAAAACTGATATTTTTGGACACTAACATATTTTCATAGGCAAAGGATAGATTTTTGCAAGTAATCAATGCCATTTTATTTTAATGCCTCCCTGAGATTTTCCACATTCTTCTCCATAAGCTGCAAATAAGTTACACCTTCGTCAAATTCCGCTTTTGTTACATTATGGCATGAATGGAAAAGCAGTTTTTCCGCTCCCGTTTCCTCACAAATAATATCCGCTGTCTTTTGGTCTGATTGTTCAATATAAAAAACAGTTGAAATCTTTTCTTCTTTGACTTTATCTATCAAAAAAGACAGAGTCGCGGCTGTTGGCTCACTATCCTCTGAACAGCCCGGAAAGGCAGCATAATAATCTAAACCATATGCACGAACAAAATACAAAAACGGAAAACGGTCACCGAAAATCAAAGTCTTTTCTTTGGCATTGGCAACAATTTCTTCAACATGGTTATCTAATGTAGAGAGGGAACGCACATAGTCCAAACGATTTTTCTCATAGGTTGAGGCGTTTTCGTTGTCTATTGCAGAAAGCTTTTTGCAAATTGCATCGACTATTTTTATTGCATTTTTCGGAGAAGTCCAAACATGTTCGTCGTATTCTTCCCCCTCCTCTTCCTTATGCTCTGTCATTCCCTCTTGTGTTTCTTCAAAATATTTATCAACACAATCCATCATGGAAAAAATTTTATCTTGCGACAATTCGGTTGAACCTAAAATATCTTCAACCCAACTATCCGATTCGCCGCCGATGTAAATCAAAAGGTCACATTCCTGAACGGCAATCAAATCCTGCGGACTTGGATCATAATCATGCACTTCTGTTCCCGGTTGAACCAAAAGCTGCAAATCAACCAAATCGCCTGCCAGCTGACGCACAAAGTCGTATTGCGGAAAATTAACCGCCACAACACGAATTTTTTCGTCATTTGAGTCGGATTTTTCCTGATTTGTTGACACAGCACAACCTGTTAATGCCGCCGTACTGAGTGATACTGTCAATATAACAGATAGCAATTTTTTCATTCTTTATCCTCCTGTTTGGTCTTTTGACAATCCTTGCACAAACCATAAATAACGGTACGAAAAGGATCGACTATAAACTGATGTTCATCTGTAATATGGCGAAACAGCGTTTCAAAGTGACTACATTCTAAATGAATAAGACAGCCACATCGTTCACACTTCAAGTGAAAATGCTGCGAACAGTTTTCCTGCTTGTCCACATACTGAAAACACGCTCCTGTTGAACCGTCCAAAACATATTTTTGAACTAATCCTTCCTCCATAAGTTTATCCAAATGGCGATAAACGGTTGCTACGCCGACTGTTTTACCATTCTCTGTAAAATAGTCGCAAATTTGATTAACATTAACATGGCTGTCTTTATGGGAAATAATATAATTCAAAACCGCTTCCCGCTGTTTGGTTTTATAACCTGAATGGTTATTCAAAATTTTGACATCTCCCTTTCAATTTGATAACAGTTATCATATTAGCATAGTTCATGGTTTATGTCAAGAAATTTGAAAATGACTTTCAAATTTTTTCTTTACTTTAAGTACGATGCACAACATAGGAGCGTGAGATACCTAATATCTTTGCGGTTTCACGCTGTGTTAAAGGCGTTTTACCGTCTAAACCGTAACGGAGCTTAATAACCAACCGTTCTCTTGGTGTTAAAACGGAATAAAGATATTCACCCAATTTTTCTGTCTTCAACTTTGTATCCAAATCGTCCGCAATATGGTCTTCAACGCACATAATGTCCATAAAAGTCAAATTATTTCCGTCTGAATCAGAATCAATCGCTTCATTGAGAGAAATATCACGACTGTTTTTCTTTGTTGAACGAAAATACATCAGGATTTCATTCTCGATACAACGAGAGGCATAGCTTGATAAACGAATATTTTTATTTGGCTGAAAGGTATTAACTGCCTTAATTAAGCCAATCGTACCGATTGAAACCAAATCGTCCGTATCCGCTGAAACAGCATAATACTTCCGTACAATATGGGCAACTAAACGCAAATTATGCTCTACAAGCTTATTGCGAGCCTCTATATCTCCGTTTATGCTTTTTTCTATCAATTCACTTTCTTCCTCCTCTGAAAGCGGCTTGGGAAATGAACCTGAACCTGTAACATGAAGAATAAAAAGCATGGAAATACTGTTGAGCAGTTCATTGAGCAAATTAAACATAAGAAAACCTCCTAAAAATATTCGACAGGATTTTAATAATTATTATGCCGATTTTTCCAATTATTGCCGTTAATTTTCATTTTTAAATCATAAATATTTTTACAGCTTTTCCGCATAATAACAATGCACATGACCCAATTTTATAAAACAGGAGTGAAGTTAATTTCATGAAAAGATTTTTAGTGATTGCTTTGTCCGTATCTATGATGTGTTTCGCTTTGGCAGCCTGCAACGCAAATGATAACGGAAACAATACAAATCCTCCGAATAACGGCACATCGTCTACTACTTCGGGAAACCAAAACAACAACAATGGCACAAATAACAATTCAAACGGTACCTTGAATAATGGTACATCTTCGGGCCATACCGACAATTCCGGCAATACCAACGGCACAAACAATAACTCAAACGGGACAAACAACGGCACAACCAGCAACGGAACAAACAACAATGGAAATGAAAGCAACAACCCAAATACTTCAAACAATCTGAATGAGAACAATAACACAAATGTTTCGGGAAATGATAATAATAACAGAAATACCAATGATAACAACACCGTAGATAACGGGCGTGTTCGTGACGGTAACGGCATTATCGGTGATACGGAAGATTTTATTACGGATATTGGCGATGATGTAGAAAGTTTCGTTACAGACGGACGAAGATAAAACAAATAAACCGAATTGTACGCTGTCCTTATGTGTACAATTCGGTTTTTCATTAGAATTTGTAAAAGCAAATATAATTCGCTTTTTTAATAAATTTGACTGTTTAGGGAGGTGAGCTGCTCTCAAATGCCTTTGAAAAAGTTTTACCTAAACTTTAATTTGTTGTCGAACTTATGTTAAATTATAGCAATATAAACAAAAATCCAATATGAAATAAATACAATTCTCCGCTTGAAAACCTACTAAATATATGGTATTATGGAGTTATTATAAAGGAGAGTGATATTAAAATGAAGATTTCCACAAAAGGGCGTTATGCTCTGCGTATGATGATTGATCTGGCAGAACATAAAAATGAGGGATTCATTACACTGAAAGATATTGCCGCCAGACAAGGTATTTCCAAAAAATATTTGGAACAAATTGTACCTGTACTGAACCGCTCGGATTTTCTTATTACAAACCGTGGTTTTCAAGGCGGTTACAAATTGGCAAAAGAACCCGAAAAATATACAGTCGGGGAAATTCTGCGTTTAACAGAAGGACATTTAGCTCCTGTCGCTTGTTTGGAACAAAATCCCAATCAATGCATACGCTGTTCTGAATGTGTTACACTGCCGATTTGGGAGGGATTATATAAAGTAATCAATGAATATATAGACGGCATTACTTTACAAGATATTTTGGATACCCAAAAGGAACGCTATTCTAACGACTATATCATTTAAATTGCTGAACATCAAAAAGAGGCTTTGATTTATCCGATAGAAAATCAAGCCTCTTTTGTTTATATAAAGATTTTGGGAAGGTATTGACAATATTTTTCTAATCATGTAAAATATATACCTATAAAACATATAGGCGTTATATAATATCTACGAAAACGAAAATATGAGGTATTGTTATGGAAAAAACTTTATCAAGAGAAGATGCTTGGAATTTACTGAACGAATATAATAAAGACCACTTTCATTTAAAACACGCTGTTACGGTTGAAGGCGTTATAAAATACTTTGCTGAAAAGCTGGGATATGGAGATGAGAAAGAATTTTGGGGAATTGTCGGACTTTTACATGACCTTGACTTTGAGCAGTTTCCAGAACAACACTGCATTAAAGAACAGGAAATTATGAGAGAACGGCATATTGATGAACGAATTATTCATGCAACGGCAAGTCATGGTTATGCATTAACAGTTGATATTCAGCCCGAACACACTATGGAAAAGGTTTTATATGCGGTGGACGAATTGACAGGTTTAATTGGGGCGGTTGCTATTTTGCGTCCGTCAAAAAGTGTTTCGGATTTGGAAGTTAAATCCGTTAAAAAGAAATATAAGAATTTGAATTTTGCTGCCGGTTGTTCCCGTGAAGTTATTGAACGGGGTGCTGATATGTTAGGTTGGGAACTGAACGATTTGATTGAACAAACAATTCTTGCTATGAGAAGCTGTGAAAAAGATTATGAAAGTATATGAAATCTCAATAAAGCATTGGATTTGATTTTAGATTATGCTATAATACAAAATTATTGCATATCGTTTGGAGGAATGATATTATGGCATTTTCGGAAGAACAACTTGAACGCTATTCAAGGCATTTTGTTCTGAAAGAAATCGGCGTTGCGGGTCAGAAAAAGCTGTTAAATTCGAGTGTGCTTGTTATCGGTGCGGGAGCTTTGGGCTCTGCGGCTCTGATTTATCTTGCGGCGGCGGGTGTCGGTACATTAGGCATTTCCGACTATGACAATGTAAACCTATCAAATCTTCAACGGCAAATTTTACACGGCACGGAAACAATTGGCATGAGTAAAACACAATCCGCAAAGCAAGCCATAGAACGCCTCAACCCCGATGTTCATGTTGTTCTGCATGAAGAAAAGATGACAACGGACAACATTATAGATACCATTCGGAAATATGATTTTATTATTGATGCAACAGACCGTTTTGAGAGTAAATTTTTGATTAACGATGCCTGCGTTTTGGCAGAAAAACCTTATGTTCATGCAGGTATTGTACGATTTGGCGGTCAGGTCTTAACTTATGTTCCACATAAAGGACCATGTTTAAGATGTCTTTTGGAAAATGTGCCGCCCAACACCGTAACTTGTGCCGAAGCGGGCGTTTTGGGTGCGGCTGTGGGCGTTTTGGGAAGTATTGAAGCTTTGGAAGCCATTAAATATATTGTCGGTATGGGGGAACTTTTGGTCGGACGGCTTTTGAACTTTGACGGTTTAGAAATGAAATTTCGTACAGTCCCTTTTCCGAAGCCTGTTCCCTATTGCCGTGTTTGCAGCAAAAAAGCGGATATTCTCAGTCTGAAAGACAATCAGAACGAATATACCGAAAAGTGTACATTATAGGAGCGTTATATTATGGCATGGGACAACAAAAGAAACATTACAGCAGAAAATTATCTTCGGGAAGGCTTTGACGGCATTATGGTTGATTTGCGTGAGAAAACGGCTTTTGCATTTGGGACAATCGGTAATGCTGTTTCTATTCCGCTTAATGACATCAAAAAATTATATGATTTACCGAAAAATCAAAAAATCTGTGTTTTCTGTCAAAGCGGTGAAATCAGTCAAGAAATTGCAGAGTTATTGTTAGACGCTGAATATGATGCTTACCATTTGGTTGGAGGTTATCGTGCCTATATAAGGCAAAACCTGAAATTAAAGGAGGAACATAATGATAACACTTGAATTTGCACAGGTTCTTGAATTAAAAAAAGCTGTTGCAGAACATTTTAAGGATAAAGTCCATTTTCATGACGCTTGTGGTGGACAATATTTTTCTCTTGACCAAAATAATAAGGACTTGGAAAACTTTATTATTGCATACTTTAAAAATCATAATATCAGTGTTATTTTTTCGACAAACGGATTAACCTTTACTTTGGAGGAAAATCAGAAATGTTAAATCAGTTTTCAAGAACGGAATTACTTTTGGGACAAGCAGCTATGGAAAAACTTTCAAAATCCCGTATTGCTGTTTTCGGTGTTGGCGGTGTCGGCGGTTATGTTGTTGAAGCATTGGCAAGAAGCGGTGTCGGTACGCTTGACCTTATAGATAACGATTTGGTTTGCTTATCTAACATCAACCGCCAAATTATCGCAACACATAAGACAATCGGACAATATAAAGTCGATGCTGCCGCTGAACGCATTAGAGATATTAACCCGCAAGCGATTGTTCATACATACAAAACTTTTTATACGCCCGAAACTGCAAAGGATTTTGATTTCAGCGTTTACGATTATATTGTTGATGCCATTGATACCGTTGCCGGAAAAATTGAATTGGTTATACAGTCCGATGCCGCTCATGTGCCGATTATCAGCTCTATGGGGGCTGGAAACAAGCTGAATCCCACAGGCTTTGAAGTTACGGACATTTATAAGACTTCTGTCTGTCCCTTAGCTCGTGTTATGCGGCAGGAACTGAAAAAAAGAGGTATTAAAAAACTCAAAGTGGTTTACTCCAAAGAGCCACCCCTCACACCTAAATCGGTTGAACAGACAAATGAAAAAAATACTGAACCAAGTTTGAATAAACCTAAAAGACAAACGCCAGGAAGCACAGCGTTTGTACCTTCTGTTGTCGGGCTGATTATTGCCGGAGAAATCATTAAAGACCTCACTGCCGCATACAGATAAATATTGATAAAATATCCTTTCCCAAAATACAAAATCAAAGAAAGGACGATATACTATGTATTTGAATTTTGGGGATAAAAATATTCAACAACAAATGTACAAAGGATATTTTGGATTGGAAAAGGAAAGTCTGCGGGTTACGGAAAACGGATTTATTTCCCGCAGTCCACACCCTTTTTCAGACAATCCAAATATTGACAGGGATTTTTGCGAAAGTCAAATTGAAATTGTCACAGATGTTTTTGATAATATTGATTCCCTTTATAAACAACTCGGCGACTTGCACAAAGTTGCTGTAAAAACCTTAAATACACTGTCGAGCGGAAAAGAATATGTCTGGTCTTTTTCAAATCCGCCCTTTATTAAAAATGAAGCCAATATTCCGATTGCCCATTATAATGGAGTTTTGAAAGGAAAAGAATTTTACAGGCAATATTTAGCTAAGAAATATGGCAAGAGAAAAATGCTTTTTTCGGGTATTCATTTTAATTTTTCACTGAATGAGGATTTACTGAAAAAAGGCTTTGAGCAAAGCGATTATGCAGATTTCAAGAATTATACAAATCAACTTTATTTAAATTTAGCACAAAGAATTACACAATACAGTTGGTTGATTGTGTGGCTGACAGCCGCAAGCCCTGTTATGGACGGTTCTTTTTTGAGCGATGAGGCGGTTGGAACAGATTATACGAATAACTATGCTTCGGCAAGGTGCAGCGAAATTGGCTATTGGAATGACTTTATTCCGATTTTATCGTATCATTCACTGAAAGATTATGTTCAAAGTATTCAAAGCTATATTCAATCCGAACAAATCGTATCGGCATCTGAATTATATTATCCTGTACGACTGAAACCAAAAGGTGAAAACACATTAGAAAATCTTGAAACTTATGGTGTTGACCATATTGAACTGCGTATGTTGGACCTTAATCCTCTCTCTCCTATCGGCTTGATAAAATCGGATTTGGAATTTCTGCACTTGTTTATTCTTTTTCTGCTATCATTAGAGGACGATGATTTCAGTCTGTCGGAACAGATTTCCGCCATAAAGAACATGAAAAACGCTGCAAAGTTTAATGCTGATGATATTCAAATTGAATTAGGTTGGAATGATGTTCGCCCTGTTAAACAGGCGGCTATGTTTGTTTTGGATCGTATGGCAGATTTTTTTGAAACTCATAATCAAGAGTACGCTCTCCAAAATATAGAGATACAGAAAAATAAAATTCTGCATAGCAGTGAACAAAGATATGCGGAGATTATCCGAAAAAAATTTGGGAAAGACTATGTTTGCAAAGGATTGGCTCTTATGCGTCACTATGCAGAAAACAGTTAAGGAGATGCATTAACCCATGTGTGAATTATTTGGAATAACAACAAAATATGGTCGTTCAATCAATACATTTTTAAAAATCTTTTACAGCCACAGCAATAAACACCCACACGGTTGGGGATTGGCATGTATGGACGGGCATGAAGTTCTTTTGGAAAAGGAATCCATACAGGCAAGCAAAAGCAATTATCTCAAAGAACGACTTTCTCAGCCGATTATTGTTAAAACGGCTCTCGCTCATATTCGCTATGCCACAATCGGAAATGTTGAATATTCCAACTGCCACCCATACAGCGAAAAAGATAACTTTGGACGGCGGTGGACAATGATTCATAATGGCACAATCTTTGATTATGCCCCACTTAATGGATTTTTGAAACTTCAAAAGGGCGATACGGACAGTGAACGCATTTTATTATATTTAGTCGACCGTATCAACAAAGCACAAAGAGCTGCACGGCGACCGTTGAATGATTATGAACGGTTTTATATTTTGGACGAAATCATTGCGGATATGTCGAGAAACAACAAACTGAATTTATTGTTTTATGACGGTGAATATTTGTATGTGCATACAAATTACGCTAACTCTCTTTATGTATTACAATATGAGAATACGGCTATTTTTTCAACCGTACCGCTGACAAATGATGACTGGGAGCCTGTGGAATTTACTACACTTCTTTCTTATAAAGACGGTCAGCTTGTTCGTACAGGAACGAAACATGAACATGAATACATTGATAATGTTGAAGCTGTCAAATATCTTTATCAGATTTTCTCGGACTTATAAGTTTGATAGCTTACAAGAAGCAAATAAGGACAGTGGATTTTTTTCCTACTGTCCTTATTTTCATTTTTTTAAAAGATGTTTTTTGTTGTTATAAATAAACATGGCAACCGCTGTACCGCAAATAACAATATATCCGACAAAACTCCATACATCAGGAACTTCTCCTAAAATAACAAATCCCAATAATGCCGCAAATATAATTTGCGAATAGTCATAAACCGATATTTCCTTTGCGGGAGCATAACAATATGCCTTTGTAATAGCAAACTGTCCACCTGTTGCCGCCAATCCTGCACCGAGCAAACATAAGGTTTGTTCAAGTGTCATGGGGTGAAAGTCAAATATCAAAAACGGCAAAGTGAAAATACAGGAAAACGCCGAAAAGAAAAAGACAATAAAAGCACCGTTTTCACCCCGCTGTCCGAGCATACGCACAAATGTATAGGCAATGCCTGCCGCCATACCGCTCATCAATCCCGATAAGGACGCTAAAATATCCATATTTTGAAAGGTTGGCTTTACAATCATCATACTTCCCAAAAATGCGGTACCTACGGCAATAATTTGAACAGGAGTTAATTTTTCTTTCAGCAGGAAAAATGAAAATAAAATTGCAAAAAACGGCGACATTTTATTCAGCATAGAAGCATCGGACAAAACCAAATGGTCTATAGCATAAAAATTACCCAAAATTCCGATTGTGCCAAAAAGTGAACGCAAAATTAAAAATTTTAAATTTGACTTTTGGAAATGAAAACTTTTTCGCTCTTTGAGCAAAATAAGCAATGCAAAGAATACCGCCACAAAATTGCGAAAGAAACTCTTTTGAACTGACGGCAAATCGCCTGACAACCTAACAAATAAATTCATAAAGGCAAAACAAAAAGCAGAAATTATAATACAGATAATCCCCATATAATGCGGATTACGCTGTTTTGAAGAACCCATTTTAAACACTCCTGTTTTTATAAAATTACTAAGATTAGTATATCTCTTTTTACTCTTTGACTCAACCCTTTATTTGATATTCGGAAAACAAAAACTCAGCTAAAACATATTTGGCTAAGTTTTTTAATCTAACATGAGTTCGATAACAAATTATAACCTGTTTCCGTGTTTTTGAAAATAAAAAGTTTGTTGAACAATGTTTAATTTTATTATAGTTTATTTTTTATTCTTTAAGAACATAATAAAAATTATGTAAAATGCTATAATTAAAATTAGCTATATGATAAAAAACAAACGATTGATAATATAGGAGGATACAGAATGACATTTAAGGAAAGATGTGTACATATTCAGGAGTTATTTGATAAAGTTGATGTCAGCAACGCAAAAGATAATTTGTCAGCATGGGTGAATATCACTGGAGAAGGTGGCGGTACAATTTTCTGTGCCATTGCAAACCGCAAAAAAGCATTGATCTTTAACCCTGAAACACAAAAAAAGACAGATTTGCAAGTCACGATTTCCGGAGAAAATCTTGATTTAATTTTAGAAAAGAAAATGGATCCTATTCATGCCTTTACAAAGGGAAAAATTAAAATTAAGGGAAATATCATCAAGGTATTTTCCCTAAAAAAGAGTATCTCTTTTAAATAAACGCAAAACAAAAAATTAAATTGGAGGAAAATATGTATGTATGAATTTTCCATGAACAAGTTCTACCGAGGAGAATCCCCCAAAGCCTACGAGTTTTTCGGTGCTCACAGCGTTGAGAACGATGGCGGTACATGGTTCCGTGTGTATGCTCCCCGTGCCAGTGAAATTGAAGTTATCGGTGACTTCAACAATTGGCAGGGAGATAAACATCGCATGAACCGCAACCCTTATCATTCAGGCGTTTTTGAAATTTTTATTGCAGAGGCAAAAATCGGTCAATGCTATAAATACAGAGTTCATCAATGTAACGGGCGTATTGTTAATAAAGCCGACCCTTATGCCTTTTTCAGTGAACTTCGTCCTGCAACAGCTTCGGTTATTGCTGAATTGCCAAGCGATATATTTACGGACGAAAAGTGGTTAAAAACAAGAACCAAATGCTTTGACAAGCCGATGAATATATATGAAATGCACATGGGGTCTTGGAAAGTTCCCGGCGGTTATGTCGGTGCAGACAGTTACAAACTCTGGTATACTTATGATGAAATAGCTGATGATTTAATCAATTATCTTAAAGAAAACGGTTTCACTCATGTTGAGATTTTACCGTTGGCGGAACACCCGCTTGACGCTTCATGGGGATATCAGGCCTCAGGTTATTTCAGTGTAACAGCCCGTTATGGCAAGCCCGAAAACTTGATGCGTTTTGTAAATAAATGTCATAAAAATAATATCGGCGTTATTATAGACTTTGCGTTTGTTCATTTTGTAAGCGATGACTATTCTCTTGGAAATTTTGACGGCTCTCCTTTGTATGAATATCCACCATCAGATGTCGGCAGAAGTGAATGGGGTTCTTATAATTTCAATCTTTCTAAGGGTGAAGTTCAAAGTTTCCTGATGTCTGCTGCTGAATTTTGGCTTAATGTTTACCATTTTGACGGTATTCGCATGGACGCAATAAGCAACGCTATTTATTGGATGGGCAACAAAGACCGTGGCGTTAATGACCGTTCCTTAAACTTTGTTAAAAAAATGAACTATACACTTAATCAACTTCACCCCACTGCGATTTTGATTGCTGAGGATTCCTCTGATTATCCCGGTGTTACAAAGCCTATTGAATACGGTGGCTTGGGTTTTGATTATAAGTGGGATTTGGGTTGGATGAACGACACATTATGCTATTTCAAGCTCGACCCCTATTTCCGTCAATACAACCATGATAAAATCAACTGGTCAATGGCGTATTTCAAAAATGAACGCTATCTCCTTCCGCTCTCTCACGATGAAGTTGTTCATGGAAAAGCAACGATTATTCAGAAAATGTGGGGCGATAATTATGAGAATAAGTTTGCACAGGTTCGCACTCTGTACAGCTATATGATGACGCACCCCGGCAAAAAACTTAACTTTATGGGCAATGAGCTGGGTATGTTCAGGGAATGGAATGAAATGAACGAATTGGATTGGGGATTGACAAAAGATTTTCCGATGCATGATATGTTCAATAAATTCTTTACCGATTTAAACAAATTACTTCTCAACAACAGTGCCTTATACGAAATGGATTACGACCCGAACGGTTTTCAATGGATTGACGCTGACAATAATTTACAGAATGTATTTACTTATTACCGCCGCAGCAAAAAGCAAACTTTGGCGATTGCCTGTAATATGTCACCGATTGATTTGGACCAATTCTGGTTGGGATTGGACAATCCGAGCAGACTTAAAGAAATCTTCAACAGCGACAGTGCTGCTTATGGCGGCTCGAATCGCACAAACCCAAAAACGATTAAAGCGGAAAAACAACCTGAAAAGTGGCACCCCTATCATGCTGAAATTCATTTAGCACCGTTTTCCGTTTGTGTGTTTGAGGTTAAGGAGGAAATCCCTACACTAAAAACAGAGAAAAAAACTCCTAAAAAGAAAGCAACCGCCAAAAAAGTGATTAAAAAAGCTGTATCTGTTGCCAAAACCAAATGAAAACGGAGGAAAACAGCCATGCTTTTAAACGGAAAAGAATTTGAGCTGATTGAAGAAAAAATTTTATCCGACTTTTTGCGTGAAAATAATTACGCTCCTGTTCATATTGCGGTAGAAATCAATGGAGAAATTATCCCAAAAGCCGATTTCGACAAAACTTTGTTGAAAAATACCGATCAAATTGAAATTGTACGCTTTGTGGGCGGTGGCTGACCTATGACATATAAAAATCGCACCTCATAAGACTATATCGTCTTTGGGGTGCGATTTTTGATTTTAAATTTATTTTTGCGGAACAATCAAGATATTTGATTATTCAAGCGACCACAATGTGGGATAACCTTCTGAGAAAATAGACTCAAAAGCGTAACGGTAATATTCAACCTCGCCTTCAATATCTTCCAAATCTTCGGAAGGTTCCGTCTTTTCAGCTGCAATCGTTTCTGCCGTAAAAATACGCATGGGCAGGTTTTCACTCTCCGGAACGGTACTGCTTAAACCACGCATACAGTAATCGACAAAACCATAAGCAACCGCCTCATAACTTTGGGCAACAATCATATCAATATTGCCGTTTTCAACCTCAGCAAAACTTTCGGCTGAACCGCCGACTGAAACAAAAGTTACATTATCTCTGTAATTTCCTGCTTCAAGTGCATAAACCGTGTCTGAAATTAAATCCTGATTCATGACAACAACACAGTTGATATTGGAGTCTTTTTTCAAAGCCGTTTCAATTTTAGATTTAAGGTCACTGCCGATTTCGGAAGAGCGTGCCTTAATTTCTGTACAATAACCTTGTTTGACATACTTCTCAAAGTCTTTGGCAAAACCTCTATAAACTGAATTGGAAATATTATCATCTGTACAGGTTACAACCAACGCTTTAACTTTACCGTTTTGATTATAGGAAAGCCAATCTAAAAGCAATGAACCTGCCTGTTCATAGTCCCAGCCCATTGAACCGTCAACATAATGCTCCTTTTCGCCAACCTGAACATTGCCTGCACTAAATACGGGAATACCATTGGACTGTATAACCTCAATTTCTGAGCCTAATTTATCCTTATCAATATTGCCAAACAACGCTACACAGTCATAATTGCCAAGAACCGTATCCAAAGCGTCCAAATACAGACTGTCTGTGCCGTCTGTATCATAAGACACAACATTGACAAACCCTGCTTTTTTTGCCGCTGTGGCAAATGTTTCGCTAATCAAGCCGTTATATTCATTATGAATAGAGTCGGTAACCAGCAAAATATTTTTATCTTCGGTAATACTCGGTGCATCAATCGTTGAAAGTGACGGAGCAAAAACTGCCTGTTCGCCGTATTTCTGAATTTTCTCAGATAATTCCTTTTTCTGCTCGGCCGACAATCCGCCTTCCTCGTCTTTCTTTTCAACAACAACACTTTCCTTAGAAGATGTGTCAGATACATTCTCGGAAACTTGTGTACTTTCTTGGGTTTTATTATTATTACAAGAAGAAAGTACCACACATGATGCCAAAAGAGCGACTGTCAAAAAAAGCGAAAGCGATTTTTTTATCATAACCAAAAGTTCCTTCCCTAATTTATTTCCGTTTTTAATTATACGGCGGTTTTTAAGGTCTGTCAATAATAAAATACCACAACTTAAAAGCAGATTTTAAACCTTAAAAAGCAAATTATAGGAACAAACGCAGTGTCTGTCCCTAAATTTGTTGCCTGGTTCTCATATATTATGAATTTTACAAAAAATCCACATCTTCTTCGTCATCTTCCCTATAAAAATCGGACTCATCATCACCATAATAATGCCCTTCGGAAAACGGTATGGCAATATTTCGGTGGCGAATGTCAAAAATCAGGTTTTCAAGCATAAAATACGGAATTTCGGGAATCTTTCTCTGACAAAAAGGTACAGGCTCAAATCCATTGAACATAGTGTAAGATTCAATGTCGGGAAATTCTGAAATACTTGGATATTGCCGACCATGCATAATAAGTGCCTCACCTTTGCTTTTGTCAAAGCGTTGAAGTTCGGAAACGGAAATCAAACGGCGTGGACGGTGATCCGAAGAATAAACCGTACCACATAATTCGCTGATTTCATTAAGCAAAGAAAGTTCTTTTGAGGTCAAGAAAATCCAATTTTCACAATTACCCTTAATTGTTTCTGCATCTTCTTTATATTTACCTGTCAGTTGGTGCATACTCTGAGCCACAAGATAAAAACGCATATTGCGGCTTCGTGCCGCTGATACCATTGCCGGCATATCGGGAATTGTTGGGATATTGCAAAATTCATCAAGGAGAAAGTTCAAACGAATCGGTAATGTGCGTTTTCTCTCTCGCTGTGCTTCTTCTACTTGAATTTCATAAACCTGTTTGATAAATAATGTAACCAAAAAATGATAGGTTGTTTTTTCATCGGGAACAATAACATAAACTGCCGTCTTTTCACGCCCAAAACGCCTAATATCAAAACTACTGGCAGACAACATTCGTGCCAAAGTCGGCTGTGTATTGAACACACGCACCATACTGAACAATGTACTTAAAATACAGTCAAAGGTCTTTTCAGGTGTGTTCATAACCATACTGTACTGAATACCTGGAATGGAGTTTGGTCCGACAATGCGGGCAAATTCCCGCAGCATACCTACATTATGTCCCGAACAAAGACGGGAAAAATTGAAGATATTGCACTGGTCACGGTCACCACATTCCAAAAGCGTATAAAGATTTCCCAAAGCAAAGGCACTTGCCATTTCCGTCCAATAAATATCATCACTCTTATTACGGAGAGGGGCTGAAATTGCCTCGATAAAGTCGTTAATGATTGAAATTGCTGCCTCTTTGCTGCCATTATGGTACAAATCAAAAGGCAGGGACAAAGGATTCCACATATCTCCCTTACCAATATCACGGAAATTCAAAACAACAATATTATAACCGTTTGCTTTTGCCAAACCCGAAGTTTTTTCGTAAAGTTCGCCCTTTGGATCGGCAACAACAAAGCTCTCTCCCGCTTTTGCCAAAATATCAATCAGTGGCATACAAAACAAGCGTGTTTTTTTAGAACCTGTTGCACCAAAAATCAATGTATGGGTATCCGTATTATCAACATAAGCCTCCTGACCGTTGGATAAAAGAGGTATGCCGCCACCTGAATGGAGTTCATCTCCTGTATAAAAATCGGCATTTAAATTGATATGATGACATGACTCTTTCATCTCGTCCACAGTTGCCCAACGGGTTTCCTGATTGATATTGATATAACGACTGTATTTAAAGGTTTCATTGTCCATTTTTTTTCTCTCCCTCTGTTGAAAAACCTATGCGTCCAATCTTTTCCCGATTGATTATTGTACGGCGTATATACTCGCTGTCCTTTGAAAAATCACTGAGCATTTCTGCGGTAACGGTATAGCCGTCAAAATTTTCACGGGAATAGAGGTCATAAATAATATCACTGCAAATCATTTTCAGTGTTTTAAAACCGTCAAAATATTTGCTCTCTCGGAGAACATCAACAGATTCAATTAAAAGCTGACGGGCATCGTCCTGCATTGTAAAACCGTAACGATACATAAAGTCATCAACATAATCAAAGAGATAAACAGTTTCGGGAAGATAAAATTCAACTCTTTCAATACGGGTGTACATCGTAATGACCGCTTCAAGCTGATTGACTGCTTCCATATCATTATCCGATACCGAAAAGATAATAAGCCATTTATCGCTGTGACTGGACAAATATTCCATAAGGCTGATAAAATGCTTTTCCTCACAATGGTTCAGCCATTGGTCAACATCAACACAAACAATGCCTTTATATTCACTACGAAAACCTGCGGCGTGTTCGATTTCGTTCATCAAGCGTTCAAGCTCATGAAATTCCGCATTGGGAGAACAATAATCCAACAAAAATTCAAAAAACTTAACTTCACCATAAAACTCCATAATATTACCTTGTACCGAAAGGTATTCTGAAACCAGTCGCAAAAGCTGTGTACGCCCAATACCTGACTTTGCAACCCAAAGCATATCGGGAATGATAACCGGATAATCAATAGGGTGATTTTTCATGTTTTCCGACAATCTTTGCCATGCATTCAATACAGGCATAAAGTTTTTGGAAATCTTCATATTAACGATTTCATCATAATACTTGTTTTTTAACATACTTTTTATTTCTCACAATCCAAAGCAAAACTATTTTTATAAATATTGCTTTTTGTAATATTTTATAATATTTGTATTATAAAATCAAGGTATTTTTATATTCTTTACACAATAATTTTTGTTAGATATTTTGCAACACCGTCTTCGTCGTTGCTGTCAATAACCAAATCTGCTTTTTGGCATACTTCTTCAACGGCATTGGACACAGCAACCGAAAAATCCGCATGGGCAAACATATCCAAATCATTGAGATTATCGCCAAAAACAACCACTTTATCGGCTTGCGACAATGCTTTTAGCCGCTGAACCCCTGCCGCCTTTGTCGCCTTTGCACTAAACACCTCCAAAAAATACAAGCCTGAATAATTATCAGAATACAAGGTTGGTTTAACGCCCTCCAAACGGTTGATACAATCAAAAATCGGCTTTAAGCGTTCATAAGTATCAACCATTGTAAAATAAATGACTTGTTCTGTTTGAGTGATTTCCATACGCTCTACCTGTTCAAAACGCTTATAGTCTTTATCTTTGCGAGCCTCAAAAAAATCCCGCTCTATTTCATTGGCAAAGCGCTCAAACTCAACGGCAATTTCTCCTTCATCTTCATATTTATAAACAAAGGACATACGGTTGAAATCCCTTAAAATCTGCATTACCGCACACGCCTGATGATAAGTCAACGCTGTACAGTCAATATAACTTTGCTTTTTCGGGTCATAAAGCAAAACACCGTTAAGCTGAACCATAGGCAAGGACAAATGTAAATTTTTTGTTTTTTCTATGGCACTGCGGCTCCGTGCCGTTGCTACGGAAAACATCATTCCTCTTTCAATCAAACGATTAAGATTTTCGATTGTATAATCACTTAAAAAAGCATCACTGTTCAACAGCGTTCCGTCCAAATCGGATACATACAAAGTTTTCATGTTTTCTTCTCCTTTCAAATGAAAGACCTACTCGCACAAATATAATTTTTTAATAATGGAGATTTGCCACTATCGAAAAAACCTTGCTTTTCGGAAAGAACGGAAAGCAAGGTTTTCTTTTAATTTTTGACTGTATAATAATAAGTCTTGCCGTTTTGGAATTTGATTTTTTTACAGCCTGAAAATGTATCAGGACGAAAACTGCCCTTAATTTCGTCACCCTCAGCCGTATAAATAATACCTATACCGCTGGGTTTGCCGTTTTTGAATGTACCTGTAAAACGGTGGTCTTCATACATAATTGTACCCTTGCCTTCCGGCTGACTGCCCTTGACACAGCCGGAATAAATGCCACCGCACATTGACTGTTCGATAACAACATCAAATACAGTTGAAAAACGCTCGTATTCAGTATCTTTCAGTTCCTCACACGGTGGCAACGGTTCTAACTTTTTCAATGCCACCTGCATAACCTTAGACGGTTCGTCCTCTCGGAAAATACCCTCAAATTGCTTTTCACAATAGGCTTGGAAACTGCACCCCATGCCTTCACGCTTGCCTGAGAGATTAAATCCGCCGTAATAAACAGGTGTTCCGTCTTTTTCGTTATAGACGCAGGCATATACACAATTATCTTCATGGTAAATTGCCTGACGAATAATTTTACCGCCTGACAATTCATTGATACGACCGTCCTTTTTTCCATTTTTGAATATTCCGACAAATTTCGCCTTGCTGGCAACAAAAAGAATACCGCTGCCGTTTATGGTATCATCTTTCCACATACCTTTATACTGTGGTTTTTCGTTGATATATGAAATACCAAAGCCGTTTCTCTTTCCGTCGGCAAAATTTCCCTCGTAAATTAAAGTGCCGCCCTCGTACAGCTTGCCGAAACCGCTGTAAAGTCCGTTTTCAAACGCACCTTCATAAATTTTTTGACTATCGTAAAATTCTGTTCCTTTACCGTGAGGCTTACCGTCTTTGAGCGTACCCGTATAAACATGAACGCCTTTTTCATTGTAGACCGTAAACGAACCGAACATCTCACCGTCACAGAACTCTCCTTCGGCATAGCCGTCTTTCAAGTAAATACGCCCTTTTCCGTGATACTGACCGTCCCTGAATGTACCTGTATAAATCGGGTGTCCGTTTTTGTCAGTAATAGAGGCTGCACCACTGAGCTTGCCCAAAGCAAAAGTGCCTGTTGTCTTTGTGCCGTCCTCAGCGGTCAATGTACCTTCACCGTCATACAAGCCGTCTTTCCATGTGCCTGTATATTGCACAGAACCGTTTTGGTCATAAGATGTACCAACGCCTGAACGCTTACCGTTTTTAAATCCGCCCGAATAAATCAATATACCGTCCGCATTAAACTGTGTACCGCTACCTAAAAATACACCGTCTTTATATTTTCCGACAAACACTGTATCATCTTGGTCGAAATAAGTAACACCTGCACCCGTCTTTTTACCGTCACTCCATTTACCCATATAGAGCATATTGCCACTGCTGTCAAAGCTGACACCTGCACCAATCGAGCGGTCCTGTTCCCACTTTCCAACATAAACCGTACCGTCTTTTGGAGAGAACGCTACGCCAAAGCCATTTCTCTTATTGTCTTTCCAATGCCCCGCATAACACAATTTTCCCGATTTATAATAATAAACGCCTAAACCGTCACGCTTACCGTTATAATAACCACCTTCGTATGCGGTTGAACCTGAACGCATGGCTGTACGCCCTTTACCATTGCGTTTATCGTTCTCCAAACTGCCAAAATAATAATAACTGTTCTCACCTGAATGAATAATCTGCTTACTGATGTTTTTATAAGGACAATTCGACGCAAAAGTACAGAAAGTTGCTTCATCTTGGTTGGAAAACGGTCGCTCATAACTATAAGCAGCCGGAATTTTCGTATCGTTTTCTTCCGCACTTTCCTCTTGTTCATTTGTTGGTAGGATTATTTTTGAAGTTTCGGAAACAGCGGAAACGGCTTTGATACTTTTAGATTCAGTTGCTTTTTCACCTGTTTTATCTGTATCGTTAACGCACTCAAAAATTTCCTCAGACGGCTGCATTTCAATGAAACAAGGTTCTGTTTGTATTTCTTCCTCCTCCATTTTCTCCGCCTTAATTTCTTCGCCTATCTGTTCAATGTTGTTCTCCACAGATATTTTTTCTTCCTTTGGTTCTGTCAATACCAAAGGCTGACTTTCCGTTAAATCCAAAGGATTGTCATTACTTTCGACTTTGGAAATGTCAATCTCAAATGCACTTTGCTCGGAATGAAAACTTTGCCCTTCTTCCTGCTCTTTAAGGAGCTTTTGCAAAGACTTTTGACGGCGTTTGTGTGTTTCTTCTGTACAAAAGAAAAAAATGCCTTCATTCGTTTTGCAAATAAATTCAGGGTCACCGCCAAGAACAGTCAATTTATCCGTCAATTCCTTATCCAAAATATTAGCGGACGGAAGTAAAAAAGTAACTTTCCCAAAAGTATCGGTCTTTTGAAGAACAATCTGACTGTCTTTAAATATCGGTTCAACTGTCATTGTGGGCGTTTGATGATTTGTTTCTGAAAAATATTCCGTCTTTTGCCAAAGATGTGCAAAAGAAAAATAGGTTTTCTTAATAAGACAACGCTGTACGGTATAGGTTTCAACATAATAGCCGTCCTCTGTTGCAATAGCTGTTTCAACTTGTTTATTATTAAGGAGCTTTCGCCATTTCATCGGCTTGCCGTTTTCAATATGAAAAGCGTATCTGTAAATATTGCCGTCACAGTTCATGGACAGCTTATTTTTCAAACGCTGTCCGGAATGGAAATATCTTTGACGCACATTGCACAAAGCGTCTGTATCATCAGCGGTTTCTCCAAAAGCATACACTGCATAAAAAATCGCATTTTTATTCAATTTTTTTGAAATATCAATTTCCATAGGACGAAATTTCCTTTCCGTTGAGTCGCTCTTTCATCAAAAGATATTCTTGTTCTTAATTATACATGAAAAAGTTGCCTTTTGCAAGGAATACAAAAAAAATGCCCTTATTTTTGAAAAACTGACAGCATTTTGAATATTTATTTTTCTCGATATATTTTTACGATATTTTCTGCCAAATTTGCAAATTCCTCTCGGCAATTTTTCGGGGTTAAAAGTTCGGCTTGCCCTTGAAAGCCCAAAAGCCAACCATACAATGACACTTTGTCCGACCACGAAAAGGTTAAAACAAAACTGCCGTCTTTTTCGGGCTTGATATTCTCAACACCAAATTCTTCAATCAAACGCCATTTGACTTCCGGACGAAAACGGACTGTAACTTGAATACTGTCACCCCATGTTGTTTCATCTGTACTGCATTGTGGTACTTCACGAGGAATATAGTTTTCCTCTGTTATCTGTAAATTCGTGATACGGGTCAGCTTGAACATACGGAAATCCGACCGCAAACAGCAATATCCCCATACATACCATGACGACCACTGAAAAAGCAACAAATAAGGCTCTATATTTCTCTCGCTTTCACCGCTCGGTGCAAAATAAGTAAAGTGTAATTTTTTACGGTTATCAATGGCGGCTTGGATTTTCTCAATTTTTGCGGAAACGGCTGTTTTCTGCCATGAGGAAAGATTTATAAAAATATGCTTATTTGCATGAAGAATAGACTCGGACGGTGACAGCTTTGTCATAAGCTGTCGGTAACGGCTGTTGCTGCTGATACTGTCCAAACCTTCCAAGCCTGTTAAAATTGCCTGCATATCTGAACGGGTAAGGAGCGTTTTATCTAAACGATAACCGTTCATAATCGCAATACCTCCATTATGCCCTGCTGTGGTAACAATCGGTATGCCCGCCTGACACAATACCTCTATATCTCGACTTATGGTACGGCGTGAAACTTCAAATTTTTCCGCCAAATACGGTGCGGTTACTTTTTCGTTTTGCAAAAGTACGGACAATATGCCAATCAGCCGCTCTAATTTCATGATTTACTCTCCTGTTCATTATTGCATTTATGATTATTGTAGCACATTTTCTATATTATACAACAGCAAACAGGACAGCAAGAAGTCATGTTTATGAAATTGCAAAAATATATAGTTTGTAGATACAAACACCGTTAGCCATTATAAAAATAAATTGTTATCAAACTTCAATTATGCGAATAGTAACAAAAAAACAGATGAAATTCTCACAGTAAGAAAATCATCTGTCTTGTCTTTTTTAGTATGTAGGAAATCAGTCGTCCAAATCAGCTTCACTGTCATTAACAGCCTGTTCCGGTGTTTTGACATCAAAAATAACTGACGCCAAACCGTCACCGTATCTTTGGAACATCATAATCGGGAGATAAATACTGTTCTGGATAACAGCTTTGCTAGGCATATTGTCTTCGCAATCTACAAAAATTTTGTAGCGAATCTCACCGTCATTGTAGTCCATTTCAAAGTTGCCGTTATTCAAACCATAGTTCGCTCTGGTGATAAACTCTGCCATTTGTGCTTTGCAGTCCTCAGCAGAAAGATTGCAAATTGCCAAAACCATATAGGAATCCTCTTTAACACGAACGATACAGTCTACACCTTTCAGTTTTGACTTAATCTCACAGGAAAACTTAAAGACATTCTTTTCCTCATCAAAATGAAACTTCCAATCGTCATCAACCAAAAAGTTATTGATGGCTTGTGCAATTTGTCCTGAATAATTCTTTGTTAAGTCCATATTTTCGCTCCTTTACATATATTTTATTCATTATAACATACAATATTTCATTTTTCAAGATAATTAAATAATTTTTTTATAGTTCTCACACTTTTTTATTGTAAGCGTATAATGTTAATGTAAACAATTTAAAGGAGGATTTCTTCTATGTGTAACAATATCTTTGGTGGAAACAACAACTGCTGCTGGATCATTATCCTGATTATCCTTTGGGTATGCTGCGGAAATAACCATGATGACTGTGGCTGTGGCTGCAATAACAATAACTGCTGCTAAGGTTTTGTAAACGGCTTTAAAACTCATATAATCTAATAAACACATCTGTCGGCTTTGTGTCGGCAGATGTGTTTATATTGTTAAAAATTAAAAAAGAATTTTGACTTTTTGAGATTTAAACCAATAATCCAACTGAACAATATATGCTAAAATTTGAGGTGCTTTCATTAACTGACCATACCACGGCGAAGAAATACTATTGGGATTTTCAATAATTTGCTCGATACCGCTGCGATTAAGGAATGATGCTAAAACGGAATTTTTGTCCTCCAAAATTTCCCGTACACGAGATGAAACCAATTCAAAGTATAATGGATTATGTGTCTTGGGATAAGGGCTTTTTTTGCGTTCAATAATGGAGTCGGGTAACAGACCACGAAACGCCGCACGCACAATACCTTTCTCCCGTCCGTTTAATGCTTTGATATGCCACGGAATGTTATAAGCATATTGAACAATACGATAATCACAAAACGGTACACGCACTTCCAAACCGTTATACATAGACATACGGTCTTTACGGTCAAGGAGCGTTTGCATGAACCAATTAAAATTCAGCATGAACATTTCACGCATTCGCTTTTCTTCCGGCAAATCTGAGGGTAATGTATCCGTATTTCGGCAAGTATCCAAATAGCGTTGACGAACATAATCATCACCTTTTGGCAAAAAGCCGTCTTTCAAAATCTGCCGCCGAATATCCGTTGAGCGTGACCATGGGAAAGTATCTTCAAACAAAATCTCACGATTGTGATACCATGGATAACCGCCAAATAATTCATCGGCACATTCTCCCGAAAGTGCCACTTTAAACTCCCTTTTAATATGCTGACAAAACAATAATAAAGATGAGTCTACATCAGTCATTCCCGGCAAACTGCGTGCCTCAACGGCAGGATAAAGAGCATAATACAAATCCTTATTGGAAAGCTCTATATTATGATGCTGTGATTTTAAGGCGTCAGTCATAATAGAAATAAAGTCGCTGTCGGGTGTAGGTTGAAAAATACTTTTTTGAAAATATTTGGCGTTATCAGTATAATCAACGGAATAAGTATCAATAGGCGGCAAGCCATGTCGTTTATTATATTCTGACGCTACATAACAAATAATACTTGAATCCAAACCGCCTGACAAAAAGAAACACAACGGAACATCTGTAACCAACTGCCGTTCGATAGCATCAGTCAAAAGATTACGGACGGTTTTTATGGTTTCTTCGGGCGATTCCGTATGTTCTTCCGCTCTGACTGTAAAATAGCGATATTTACGCAAGGTATCGTTTTTATAAATCGCACACTCACCCGGCAAAAGTTCCTCAACACCTTTGATTACACCCTGTCCCAAAGTACGCCCCGGTCCGATAAGAAATAATTCGTACATACCGATTTCATCAATACAGGGTTCAACCAAAGGATTTGCCAAAAGCGTTTTAATCTCGGACGCAAAAAGCAAACCGCCATTATATGGATAATAAAAAAACGGCTTGACACCGATACGGTCACGAGCTATAAACAGACTCTGCTCGTCCTCGTCCCATATCGCAAAAGCAAAAATGCCGTTGAGTTTATAAACACAATCCGCTCCCCAACGCATATATGCCGCCAAAACAACCTCTGTATCACTGTGTGTCGCAAAAGAATAATTATGCAGCCGCAATTCCTGTCGTATCTCGGCGGTATTATACAATTCTCCATTATATACAATATGACAGGTTTTGCCGTTATGGGATTTTGTCATGGGCTGCTTTCCGTTTTCGACATCAATAACCGCCAAACGGCGATGCATGAAACAGATATTCTTTTGCAAAAAAATACCGCTGTCATCAGGGCCACGCCTTTTCATGTTTTCCGACATGGACACAATCACTGTTTCTTTGTCGTGCAAATTGGTATTTTTATCAAACCAGCCTGCAATTCCGCACATAATATCACTCCTCCTATAAAAATATATTCCTAAATATAAAAATATATCA
>JBJEQG010000015.1:0-6309 GCA_051881635.1 Acutalibacteraceae bacterium | reverse complement strand
GCACAAAGGACACTCAAAATCTTCGGGCAAGTCCTCCCATTTTGTTCCGGGTGCAATGCCGCCTTCGGGATAACCGGCTTCTTCGTCGTAAACCCAACCGCAAGCGTCACATACATATTTCATTGTTATTCACCTCCATATAATTTATGACAACTCTATTATAACCTAACAGAGGTACAAAAACAAGTCATTACGAAATTTGTTCGGGTATTGTGTAAATTTTCCGAATGGTGTAAAATAGAAATACACTGCTTTGCAAAAAGTTAGTATCAAAATAAAAGGGACGATAGAAAATGTTTATTTCGGAATTATTTAACGGACGCCCAAAAGACGACACAGACCGTTTGCCCAAAGAAATACGGGTTTACGATTTTTTGGACAAACTTAATATTGACTATCAGCGGTTAGACCATGATGTAACGGCAAGTATGGAAGACTGTGCGGAGGTTGAGAAAATTTTAAATATAGAGATTTGCAAAAATCTGTTTTTGTGCAATCGTCAGAAAACCGCTTTTTATCTGCTAATGATGCCAGGAAACAAGGAATTTCGGACAAAGGATTTATCCGCACAAATTCAAAGTGCAAGGCTTTCGTTTGCCTCTGCGGAAGATATGGAAAAATATTTGGATATTACACCGGGGTCGGTTAGTGTGTTAGGGCTAATGAATGATACCGAAAACAGTGTTCGCCTTTTGATTGATGAAGATGTTTTGAAAAAGGATTTTATAGGTTGTCACCCATGTATGAACACATCAAGTTTGAAAATCAAAACGACTGATTTGACAGATATTATTTTGCCTGCTTTGGGTCATACGCCGACAATGGTTAAACTATGAAAGATGTAAACGCTATTTTTGAAAAAGTAAAGGCACAGGCAAAAGCGTTGAACATTCCGTTTTCAACAAATATTGCCCCAAATGTTGAAATCAATACCAGAGCGATGCAGCGGTTTGGAATGTGCCGAAAGACAGGGGATACTTTTACGATTGAAATTGCGGAGGTATTGCTGTCGGCTGATGAATTTTTCATAGAACAAACTTTGGCTCATGAACTTTTGCATACTTGTCGTGGCTGTCAAAATCATGGGACATTGTGGCAGCAATATGCTGACCGATTGAATCGGGCTTATGGCTATCATATTTCCCGTACAAATAGTTATGAAGAAATGGGTATTGAAGCCAAAAAGCATGAATGTAAATACCGTATGCAGTGCATGAAATGCGGTGTTATTGTTGAAAGATACCGTATGTCGGGTTTTGTCAGCCACCCTGAAAAATATCTCTGTCGGTGCGGCGGAAAATGGAAAAGAATTTTATAATTGAGGGAAAAATTATGGAGAACAGAAACGGATTGATTTGTCCCGTTTGCGGTGCAGGTCTTGTGTATGAAAACAAAACCTATCGGTGTAAAAACGGCCATGCTTATGACCAAGCCAGACAGGGCTATGTCAATCTTTTACCCGTACAAAGCAAACATTCACTTCACCCCGGCGATACAAAAGAAATGCTTTTGGCACGGCGGGATTTTTTAAACGGTGGTTATTATCAGCCGATTGCGGAAAGCGTGGTTCAAGCGTTGAAACAGTATCTTCCCAAATCCTCCGCAATTTTGGTTGATGTTGGTTGTGGCGAGGGATATTACACTGCCTATATGGAAAAAAATTTGGACATATCATGTATTGGTGCGGATATTTCCAAAGACGGAGTAAAAATGGCGTGTTCACGGAGCAAGAGCATAAAGTGGATTGTGGCGACGGCGTCGCATTTGCCTTTGGCAGAAAATACAGCCGATGCGCTAACGGCGATGTTTGCATTGTTTCTGCCCGATGAATATGCCCGTATTCTTAAAAAAGGCGGTATTGTGGTTGAAGTTACTGTTGCCTCGGAACATTTGTACGAAATGAAAAGCATTATTTATGACGAAGTTTTTCCGCAGGAGAAATATCCTGCCCCTTGCGGTGAAAAGTTTGAAGAATTGTCGTGCGAAAAGCATACTTTTCAATGTTCTTTGGATAATACGGCATTGGTTCATCTTTTGAGAATGACACCGCATTTTTGGCGTATTCATCAGCAACGCCGTGAACAGCTCGAAAAAACGGAAGGTTTAACGATAACCGCCGCTTATTGGGTGAGGGTTTTGCGTAAAAAATAATCTTTTGGAATTTAACATGGAAATGGAGAAAATACAGATGTTTTTTAAGAAATCAACACTTTTGGCAGAGGGTGAAACATATATTGTTGTCGGGTTAGGAAATCCCGGTTCGGAATATGAGCATACCCGCCATAATGCAGGTTTTATTGCATTAGATACATTAGCGGAAAAATATAATATTAAAGTTGACCGTCTGAAATTTAAGTCATTATGCGGTATGGGAACAATCGAGAGCAAGCGTGTTCTTTTGATGAAACCGTCTACCTATATGAATTTAAGCGGTCAGGCAGTTATGGAGGCTATGGCATTCTATAAAACACCGCCCGAGAGAACCATTATTCTTTCCGACGATATTTCCCTTGATACAGGTAAATTGAGAATACGCCGCAAAGGCAGTGACGGTGGTCATAACGGCATAAAGAATATTATCTATCTGTCAGGGAGCGACCAATTTCCGAGAATTAAAATCGGTGTTGGTGCAAAACCTGCACAATGGAATTTGGCGGATTGGGTATTGTCGCATTTTTCGGAGCAGGAGATGAAAAATGTAGAACAGGCGTGTGCTTGTGCCAGTGATGCCGTTCCGTTGATACTGCAAGGCAACATAGATAAAGCAATGAATAAGTTTAATTCGTAATCAGGAAAATATTTTGAAAAAATTGTTTGATAGCTATAAAAGTGGTAAATTGGATTATTTGGGACTTTTTTCAGTAACGATTTGTCGCTCACTTTGGTGAGGCTCAGGGACAGCATAATTGATGTGGTGAGAAGAAGGAGATTATTTATGCGTTTTTTGGACGGTATATTAGGGCGTATCCCTGAATTTCGAGCGTTGGAAAGGGCTGTTGCAGACGGACGGTTGCCTGCGGCGGCAACGGGGCTTTCCTCCATACACAAAGCACATACGATTTATACATTATGCCGCAAGCAAAATTGCGGCTCTTTTGTCCTTGTGTCAGATGAGGCGGAGGCTCGGCGGCTGAGCGAGGATTTAACGGCAATGGGATTGAAAACTTTAATCTATCCCGCAAGAGATTATTATTTCCATGATGTTGAGGGACAGTCGCACGAGTATGAACATAAGCGTTTGCAAGTACTGTATGCTTTGCAAAATAAAAATTGTGATGTTGTGATCGCCTGTGTTGACGCGGCATTACAGTACACTATGCCGCCCGAAAAACTTGAACAGAAAACCATAGAGCTGAAAGAGGGAGCGGAAATTGCACCGCAAAAAATTATTGATGTTCTATTGTCGGGTGGCTATGAACGCACCGAACAGGTTGAGGGAACGGGACAGTTTTCGGTGCGGGGCGGTATTTTAGATGTTTTTGTTCCTGCACAGGAACAGCCTTGCCGTATAGAATTTTGGGGCGATGAAATGGACACCATTTCATATTTTGATATTGAAACCCAAAGACGAACAGAACGCTGTACTTTATGTTTAATCACACCTGCCGTTGAAATTCTTGCAGAAAATATCAACGAATTGTGCGGAAAAATACGCAAAAAAGCTGCCACGCTGAAAAGTAAAAATGCCGAAAAAGCTATCGCACAGCTTTTGAGCGAAGCGGATACCATAGAAGCAACAGGACGGCTGAAATGTGCGGATAAATACTACACCATGATTTACAGTCAGCCGTCTTGCCTGTTATCTTATATACCAAAAGATTTTTTGATTTTTGTTTCAGAACAAGGTAAGGTTCGGGAGCGTATGAAAGCCGTACAGGGACAATGGAGCGAAGATGTTAAACTCTATTTGGAGGAAGGTGTCCTGTGTAAAGGTTTGGAAAATTGTTCATTTGATTATACGGATATGCTGAGCTTTCTGTCCAAAAATAAAACGGTGTTTTTGGATAATTTCGCCCGTGGCGGAAGTGAATTACCTTTGCGTGAGCTTGTCAATATGAATGTGCGTCAGCTTTCGGCATGGAGCGGTTCGGTATCAATACTCAAAGAAGATTTGGCGGTTTTGCCGCCCGATATGACTTGTGTTATTTTGGCAGGAACAGAAAAGGCGGCAGGTAATCTGATTAAAGACTTGACCGAAAGCGGATATAGTGTTCATCGCCTGGATAAAAATGCGTATATTGAAGAAGTTGGGTTGTATGTGTCGGAGGGCAGTCTTTCATCGGGTTTTGAATATCCGTCAGCAAAATTCATGTTGATTACACACGGTATTGTCAGTGCTGCACCAACAAGGAGAAGGATACAAAACAAAAACAGCAAACAGATTTTCAGTTTAGCGGAACTTTCCGTAGGAGATTATGTTGTTCATTCCGCAAACGGTATCGGTGTTTTTGAGGGAATCCATAAAATGGATATGCATGGCATTGTTAAAGATTATATTAAAATCCGTTATGCCAAAGGCGATATGTTGTATGTTCCTGTAACACAGTTGGATTTGGTGGCAAAGTATATCGGTCCAAACGACAAGGAAAATATAAAGCTGCACCGTTTGGGCGGTACGGAATGGCAGAAAACAAAACAGCGTGTCCGCAAAGCTGTCAAGGATATTGCACAGGAATTGATAAAAATGTATGCGGAGCGTATGAAAGTCAAAGGCTATGCGTTTTCTGAGGATATGGAATGGCAAAGAGATTTTGAGGCTCGTTTTGAATACGAGGAAACCGCCGACCAAAAACGGAGTATTGCCGAAATTAAAAGCGATATGGAAAGAGCTGTGCCAATGGACAGACTGCTTTGCGGTGATGTCGGTTTTGGCAAAACGGAGGTTGCGTTAAGAGCGGCATTTAAATGCGTTGCTGATTCAAAACAGTGTGCGATTTTAGTGCCGACAACCATTTTGGCATGGCAGCATTATCAAACGGCATTACGCCGCTTTGAGGGTTTTCCCGTACAGATTGAACTGTTGTCCCGTTTCCGAACACCGTCACGGCAAACGGAAATTATCAGCAAGCTGAAACGGGGCGAGATTGATATTATTATTGGTACGCACCGTCTTGTTTCCAAAGATGTGGAATTTAAAGATTTAGGTCTGCTTATTGTAGACGAGGAACAGCGGTTCGGTGTGGCACAAAAGGAACGCTTTAAGGAACGATACAAAAATATTGATATTTTGACGCTCTCGGCAACGCCAATCCCACGCACCTTAAATATGGCAATGTCGGGTATTCGGGATATGTCCACTTTGGACGAAGCACCGCAAGACCGTCACCCTGTACAAACCTATGTTTTGGAACATGACGATGCCGTTATTGCTGAGGCTATTCGCCGGGAATTAAGGCGTGGGGGACAGGTTTTCTATCTTTATAATACGGTTGAGGGTATTGAGCATAAGGCGGCACAACTGCAAGAGGCAATTCCGGAAGCAAAAATCGGTGTTGGTCATGGACGCATGAGCGAGGGACAGTTATCCGAAGTTTGGCGAAAAATGATTGAACAGGAAATCAATGTGCTTGTAAGCACAACAATTATTGAAACAGGTGTCGATATTCCCAATGCAAACACACTGATTATAGAAAATGCCGACCGTATGGGTTTGTCACAACTACACCAGATTAGAGGGCGTGTGGGGCGTTCATCAAGGCGGGCATATGCATATTTGACTTTCCAACGCAACAAGGTTTTAACTGAAATTTCCCAAAAGCGTTTAGATGCAATCCGTGAATTTACGGAATTCGGTTCAGGCTTTAAAATTGCAATGCGTGACTTGGAATTGAGGGGTGCAGGCAATATTTTGGGTGCGGAACAGCACGGCCACATGGAAGATGTCGGTTACGAATTGTATATGAAACTTTTGAATGAAGCGGTTGAGGAGGAAAAGGGCGAAAAGCATACCACAGGCGATATAGACTGCCTTGTTGATATTCGCATGGAGGCTCATATTCCCGAAGAATATATATCCAATCTCAATACCCGTTTGGGCGTGTATCGCCGTATTGCTGATATACGCAGTACGGAAGATGCCAGAGATGTTATTGATGAATTGATTGACCGTTTCGGCGATATGCCGAAATCAGTGCAGGGCTTGATTGATATAGCTCTCATTCGCAACAAGGCACAACAAATGGGTATTTATGAAATTCGGGAAAATCCCAATCATCTTATGCTTTTTGTTACGCAGATTAAAAGCGAGGCAGTTGCCTCCATTTTAGGGCGTTTCAAAGGGCGGTCATTCCTTAATGCAGGCAGTAAGCC
>JBJEQG010000014.1:7712-27754 GCA_051881635.1 Acutalibacteraceae bacterium | reverse complement strand
TTTAATTTCTTAATCTTGTCACGGAGATAGGCGGCGTGTTCAAATTCAAGCAGTCGTGCTGCCGCTTTCATTTCCTTTGTCAACTTTTCAATCAACTGTTCACGCTCTGCCCTTGTCATTTTCTTATACGGCTTTTCGCCCTCGTCCTTATGGGTTGAAATTTCGATAATATCCCCAACCTCTTTGACGATTGTTTTCGGTGTAATGTCGTGTTCCTTATTATAAGCCTCCTGAATGGAGCGGCGGCGTTCCGTTTCATGAATTGCTCCCTCCATTTGCGGTGTCACCTCATCGGCATACATAATAACCTGTCCCTCAGCATTACGGGCGGCTCGTCCGATAGTCTGCACAAGTGAGCGTTCACTTCTCAAAAAGCCTTTTTTGTCAGCGTCCAAAATCGCAACAAGCGACACTTCGGGAATATCCAATCCCTCACGCAAAAGGTTAATGCCCACAAGCACATCAAATTCGCCCAAACGCAAATCCCTTATAATCTCCATGCGTTCCACTGTGTCAATGTCATGGTGCATATACCGTACATGAATACCCATAGTGGCAAGATATTCCGTCAAATCTTCCGCCATTTTTTTGGTAAGCGTTGTTACAAGCACACGCTGTTTTTTGCCGACACGGATATTGATTTCCGAAACAAGGTCGTCCATTTGTCCCTCTGTTGGACGCACACTGATTTCAGGGTCAAGCAGTCCTGTCGGACGGATAACCTGTTCCGCAACAACCGCACTTTTTTCAAGCTCCAATTCACCCGGTGTCGCACTCACAAAAACGGCTTGATTTATTCTATCATAAAATTCATCAAAATTCAAAGGGCGGTTATCATACGCTGACGGCAAACGGAAACCGTATTCCACAAGCGTTTCCTTTCTTGCACGGTCGCCCGCAAACATTCCCCGAACCTGCGGCAAAGTAACATGGGATTCGTCAACCATAAGCAAAAAGTCCTTTGGGAAATAGTCCAAAAGCGTGTACGGTGCGGAACCGGCTTCACGCCCCGATAACACACGGGAATAGTTCTCAATGCCACTGCAAAAGCCGATTTCCCTCAACATTTCCATATCATAGCGTGTTCGCTGTTCAATCCGCTGTGCCTCCAAAAGTTTGCCTTTGGAACGGAAAAACGCCAGGCGTTCTTCCAATTCTTCTTCTATCTGACGGATTGCGATTTCCATTTTTTCTTTCGGTACAATATAATGTGAGGCGGGATAAATTGCCGCATGACGCACAACGGCTTTCAGTTCACCCGTTACAGCATTGATTTCCGACAAGCGGTCGATTTCATCTCCGAAAAATTCCACCCTTATAATCGTATCGTTTGATGCTGCCGGAAAAATCTCAACAACATCACCACGCACACGGAATTTATTTCGGGACAGGCTTATATCGTTGCGTTCGTATTGCAGTTCAACCAATTTGCTTAAAACATCGTCACGGCTTTTTTGCATACCGGGACGGAGCGAAAGCACCATATTTCGGTAATCAATCGGACTGCCCAAGCTGTAAATGCATGACACGCTCGCCACAATAATAACATCGTCCCTTTCGCTTAATGCTAATGTTGCCGAGTGCCGCAGTTTATCAATTTCATCGTTAATGGAGCTGTCTTTTTCGATATAGGTATCTGTTGTCGGCACATAGGCTTCGGGCTGATAGTAATCATAGTAGCTTACGAAATATTCAACGGCATTGTTTGGGAAAAACGCTTTAAATTCGTTGCAAAGCTGTGCCGCCAAAGTTTTATTATGAGCCAAAACCAAAGTCGGACGGTTCAACTGAGCGATAATATTCGCCATTGTAAAGGTTTTGCCCGAACCCGTAACGCCCAAAAGCGTTTGTTCTTTGTGTCCGTCACGAATACTTTTAACCAAAGTATCAATCGCCTTTGGCTGGTCGCCTGTCGGCTGATATGAAGAAACCAACTGAAACACACGCATACCTCCTTAACATTCCTTAATCGAGTATAACACAAACTTTCCGACTGTCAACACCTTAACGCTTGCAACCTCCAATTTTTTGTTCATTCAATGGCGTTAGCCAAGTGTTTCGACACACAAATATTTTACACCATTTCTAACCGCAATTTGCTTAATTATACTGTATCAAACATGACAATAGTTTGTCTTGTCCTTTGTCATTTAAACAATTCAAAGTAATCTTCAACCTGTACCATTGACATATAATCATCGTCCGTAACAATGATATGGTCTGCCAGACGGACACCGACCAGCTTTAATGCCTGTTTAACCGTCCTTGTTGTTGCAATATCCCTCCCTGACGGTAATGCCATACCGCTCGGGTGATTATGGGCAAGAACTGCCGTTGACGCATTGTATTTGACCGCCAATTCAAGCAGTTTCCGCACATAGATTTCTGAGGAATTAACTGAACCTTTGCTGACAACATCGCAGTATAATTCCTGACCTTTGCCGTCCAAAAGCATAAGCACAACGATTTCGTTCTTCCGTCCGACAAATTTTGAAAGCACACGCTCTCCAATGTTTTCTTCCGTTACAATACCCGTATTTGAAGTGCGGCTGTCCATATACACACGACTGATTTCGGGAATGAGTTTCAATAAAACGGCGGCATTCCGAGTCAGCCCGAATTCCTGTAAAACTTCGGCGGGAGCGTCCAAAACTGCCGCCAATGAGCCGAATCTCTCCAAAAGTTTATGGGCAAGCGGATTGGTGTCTTTTCTCGGTACGGCATAATAAAGGAGGACTTCCAGAATTTCATGTTCATGAAAAGCGTCTGCACCCTCCTTCAAAAATTTTTCTTTCATTCGGTTTCTATGTCCGTCATGAATATGACTGTTTTCCGTCATAACGATTCTTTCCTTTTTCCTATTTATTTTTCCCTCAAAGGATTGCATATTTCCAACAAAATGCTTATAATAGAAAACATTAAATATATCACCTGTTGAGGGATTGAACGGGAGAGGTCTTATGAGAACAATTACAATTACAAAAAATGACGCCAACCAGCGTTTGGATAAATTTTTAACCAAGCGTTTTAAAAATATGCCGACTGCTTTGATGTATAAATACATTCGTACAAAGTACATCAAAGTCAACGGCAAACGCTGTGAGATTTCCACCCGTCTGAATGAAGGCGATGTTTTAACTCTCTATATTAAAGATGAATTTTTCGAGGAACAGCCTGAAACTTATGACTTTATGAAAGCCCCCGCAAAACTCGATATTATATATGAAGACGAAAATATTATTTTACTCAACAAAAAGCCGGGATTGATTGTACACCCCGACAGCACCTATCATTTTGATTCACTTATTGCCCGTTTGCAGCATTATCTTTTTGAAAAGGGCGAATATGACCCAAAAGCCGAAAATTCCTTTGCTCCTGCCCTTGTCAACCGTATTGACCGCAATACTGGCGGTATCGTTATTGCCGCCAAAACCGCTGAGGCTCTCCGTATTCTGAACCAAAAACTGAAAGACCGTGAACTTCAAAAGCTGTATCTTTGTATTGCCGTTGGTATCTTTGATAAGAAAGCCGACACGCTGACCGCTTATCTTGAAAAAAATGAGGATAAAAACAAAGTCTATATTTCCTCAAAACCTTTTCCGAACAGCAAGACGATTAAAACAAAATATCGTGTTCTCGGCGAAAATAACGGCAACAGTCTTGTTGAAGTTGATTTGCTTACGGGACGCACCCACCAAATTCGGGCCCATTTAGCCTCGATTGGACACCCGCTTTTAGGGGACGGCAAATACGGCAAAAATAAACTGAACCGTGAGAGCGGCTATAAGTGGCAGGCACTTTATTCCTATAAACTGATTTTTACATTCAAAACCGATGCCGGCGAATTAAATTATCTCAACGGCAAATCGTTTGAAGTCAAAGATATTTGGTTTGTTGATGACTTTTACGGCACAAAACCGTAAATGTATTTTCTTGTCAGAAATTATGGTATCAAATTACCGTAACTTTGTCAATGTATTGCAAAAGAAAAACAGGTTTGGAGAAAACATTTCCCAAGCCTGTTTTTATGGTCAAACACCTCAATAAATCAATCATCACTTTTTCACTTATTTCATGTATAATAAGTTATATTTATTAATAAACAACTATAAGGGCATCTAAAATCAAACATTTCTAATCTTTTTTATATTATGGTTCATCAAATGCCGTCCCAAATTCCTATACAAAAACGCCTTGAATGTTGATATTTCTTGATGATGTTCTTTTAACAGATTATCAGGACAATCATATATTCCAAAGTTTTGATTGATACCTTCACTTTGAATATATGTATTATTTCTTTCAAAATCAATCACAGGATTACGAAAATCTTTTACCGCAACCCCGTAACCGCAAAAAGCACCCTTACACTCTGAATGGATGGACTGCAATTTTGACAAATATTCTTTATCTAAAATAAAACCTTCCAATTCATACCAAACACCCTCTAAATAAACTTCCACCCAACTATGAAAAATATTGTTTGGAGCATTTTTATATACCAATCCCGACATTGCCCCTTTCTGCAACTCTTTATCAATAGTAAATCCATGCACCCTGCAAGGAATACCTACACCCCGAAGTAAAGCCATAAACAGAGTTCCTTTTGTATTACATTGACCGTAACCGTCCGACAATACTTTTGATGCTTTTATGCTGTCATCTGTATTATATCCGAATTGAATTTCATCACGAACATAATTGTATATTTGTTTGATTCGATTATATTCATCAAGCTCCCGCCATTTTCTTTTCTGTAAAAGTTGTTGGATATTTTCATTTGAAAAATCCAACATAACTGTTTCCTTCAAATATTTTTCCATAAGAATACAACCTCTTCAGTTTGAATAGTCATTTATAAAATTTCCATTATTTTTTTAGATAATACATTTTATAAATTTAAGACACACCCCGCAGATAAATAACCTATTTGTTCCGAAAGTATTTCTTTTAGGATATGATATGCATTCTTTCCCGTACAATGACAAGTGTAATATACTGTTTTTTCCTGCTTTAATTCGTTAGCTATATCCATAACCAATTTCGGACTTTCCTGTTTTTTAGATACGGGATTATAAAGATGAAATCCTCCAATACAAACATCAATTTTTCTTCCGATAATCATTTCAGCCTGTCTTTGAATATTAACAATACCGTTATGAGAACAGCCCGCAATAAGAATATATTTTTTACCGTCTTTAACAATAAGGTTCTGCTCATGGCTAAAATCGTCTGAAAGATACATATTTCCTTTTTTAACATATAAAGAATGGTTGGATACGGATTGAAAATCATGTGTTCTTATATCGGAAAACAGTTGTAACTTCTCATCAATTACGGTTCGTTCCTTTGTTAAAACAATCTGTGGGTGCTCTTTGAGTGTGCTGTCCAATCCTACATCAAAATGCAGTCCCAAGACTTTTGTTGTATGCTTTTCAAAGGCGTTTTCCCTCAAATAAATTTTAGCTTTTGTGTTGTTTTGCAAAAACAATTTTAAAGCACCGCCATGGTCATGATGTCCATGCGAAATAATAACGGTATCAATCGCAGAAATATCTACATTTAACTTCTCGGCATTTTTCAAAAATAATTCATTTGCTCCTAAATCAAATAAAATCTTATGTTCTGATGTTTCTATGTAAAAACTCAATCCATGCTTACAGCCATACTCAGATGAAAGTGCTGTATTTTCCACCAATGTTTTTATAATCATACTGTACCTCCAATGATAGGGGTTGTCATTTTCTTTTAAACACTTTTTTAAAAAAATCCGCCCTCTTTTATTTGATAGTCATATCAATTTTGAGGGCAGATTTTTTATTTCTTCATCAAACTTATTTTCTGTTAATTATACATTACCTCAATATTCTTACGGCATTAAGAACAGAAAGGACGGATACGCCCGTATCTGCCAAAACCGCCAGCCACATCGGTGCAATACCCAAAATCGCCAAAACTAAAATGATGGCTTTAACGGTTAAGGCGAACACAATATTTGTTCGGATAATCCGCATAATTCTTCGGCTGACCGCAATCGCCTCAGGCAATCCCGCAAGACTTCCGCCTGACAAAACAGCGTCTGCCGCCTCAATAGCCGCCTCTGAACCCAATCCCATAGCCAAACCGCAATCTGCACCCGCCAAAACGGGAGCATCATTTATACCGTCCCCGACAAATAAGGTTGTATATTCTTCATGCAGTTTTCTGACACATTCCGCTTTATCCTGCGGCAACAGCGTGGCATAATATTCATCTATTCCACATTCTTCCGCAATTCTTTTTGCGTTTTCCTCGCTGTCACCCGTCAGCATAACCAATTTTTTCAAGCCGGCTTTTTTCAGTTTGTCGATAATCTCGGCTGAGTCCTCACGCAAAGTATCTGCCGTATAAATTGCACCGACAATCTGCCCGTCACACGCCAGATAAATCACACCGTCTTTCAATCCCTCAACATCAAAAAATCTATGGTTGCCACACTGCACACGCTGTCTGCCGTTATATGCCTCAACGCCGCAACCGGCTTTTTCCTGATAGTTACTTAAATTCGGCAATTCAAGATTTCTCTTTTCCGCTTCTTTGCGGATTGCTTCCGCCACAGGGTGAACCGACATTTTTTCGGCGGCTGCCGCCAATGCCAAGACCTGTTCGTTAGTATAGCCGTTTTTCGCTTCAACGGCTGTAACGGAAAGAACACCGCTTGTCAGCGTACCTGTTTTATCAAATGCGGCGGCATCGGCTTTTGCCAAAACTTCAATGAACTTTCCGCCCTTAATCAAAACGCCACGCTTTGACGCCGCACCGATACCCGCATAAAATCCGAGCGGCACACTGATAACCAATGCACACGGACATGATGCAACCAAAAATACCAATGCACGGTTTAACCAATCAAAGAAAACTTCGGCATTTCCTCCGCTTATGACTGTCGGCAAAACCGTCAGCAAAATGGCACAAACCATAACAATCGGTGTATAAACCGCCGCAAAACGGCTGATAAACTTTTCGGACTTGCCCTTATGAGCTGCCGATTCCTCAACCAACCGCAAAATTCTTGCCGCCGCTGAATCGTCACACACCTTTGTTGTACGCACATACAATTCGCCGTCCAAATTCATCATGCCCGACATAACCGAACCGCCAACATCAATATCTCTCGGTACACTCTCACCTGTTAAAGCTGAGGTATCCAAAGACGAATGACCTTTCAAAACAACACCGTCCAACGGTATTCTTTCATGCGGTTTAATCAAAATCGTACTGCCGATTTCAACATCTTCCGCACTTTTGGTTGAAACCATGCCGTTTTCCTCCACGACATTCGCCATATCGGGACGAATATCGGACAGTTTGGCAATATCTCTACGGGAACTTTCAACCGCTCGGTTTTCAAGCATTTCACCGATGAGAAACAGTACGGAAACCATTGCCGCCTCGAAAAACTCTCCGATACAGATTGCCGCCAAAACAGCAACCGCCGTCAAAACTTTTTCGTCCAAACGCTTATGCACAACCGACTTAATGCCGTTCCATACAATCTGAAAACCTGCCATTACAGATGCCGCCGCCATGAGAATTTCTCCTACGGTTTCCGAAACACCGCACAACGGCAAAATAAATCCCCCTGCCAAAAGCACCAATGCCGTAACAATACAAAACCAATCCAAAGCGTTTTTATTGATTTCCTTTTTAGGAATTGTATTTTGGGGCTTATTATCGGTTTCAGACACTTGCTTTTGCGGCGTCAGGGTAGTCCCGTCCTCGACAGAATCTATTGTCTTAACAAGCAAATCGAAAAGCTGATTTTCTTCAATCTCACTATGCAAGGTCAATGTTTGTGCCGAGAAATTTAAAACTGCATTTTCCACGCCGTCCAATGTCGCAACAGCCTTTTCAACTTTCATCGCACAATTCGCACAGTCCAAGCCCTCGATTGTATATTTATATACGGCATGATTATGATGATGTTCATGGTTATGGTGGTGTTCATGCTTTTGCGGCGTCAATGTTATTCCGTCCTCGACAGCGTCTATGGTCTTAACAAGCAAATTAAAAAGCTGATTTTCTTCAATCTCACTATGCAAGGTCAATGTTTGTGCCGAGAAATTAAGCACGACATTTTCCACACCGTCCAATGCCGCAACAGCCTTTTCAACTTTCATCGCACAATTCGCACAATCCAAGCCCTTGATTGTATATTTGTGTACGGCATGATTATGATGATGTTCATGGTTATGGTGGTGTTCATGCTTTTGCGGTGTTAAGGTTATTCCGTCCTCGACAGCGTCTATGGTCTTAACAAGCAAATCGAAAAGCTGATTTTCTTCAATCTCACTCTGCAAGGTCAATGTTTGTGCCGAGAAATTTAAAACTACATTTTCCACACCGTCCAATGCCGCAACAGCCTTTTCAACTTTCATCGCACAATTCGCACAGTCCAAGCCCTCAATAAGATACTTCCTTTTCATTTTGTCACTCCCTGTCCTCCAAAATATGGTTCAATCCCATTTCGTAAATCTTGCGTACATGGTCATCATCTAAGGAGTAAAACGACTGTTTGCCCTCTCTGCGAACACGCACCAACGATGCCGCCCGCAAAAGCCTTAACTGATGTGAAATTGCAGATTGTCCCATACCCAAAATCTCGGCAATATCGCAAACACAAAGTTCGTTTTCAAACAATGCACACATAATACGGATACGGGTTGTATCACCGAAAACCTTAAACAGTTCGGCAAGTGAAAAAAGCGTATCCATATCGGGCATTGAGCTTATTGTTTTTTGAACAATATCGTTATGAACAACCGTTTCCTCACAGGAATCATTCAAGGTATCATTGAGCGGTTTATTTTCCATATTTTTCATTCCTTTCTAATGAACAAATGAACAGTTGTTCATTTGTTGTTTTTATTATAATTCCGTTTCCTGTTCCTGTCAATAGTTTTTAGATTTAATTTCAGTGAAAGTTTTATAACCTAAAACTGAAATATATTTGCGAACAAAAGCGTAAATACCATATCAACCAAGCAGGATATTGCCAAAATCACCAAGAGCCACATCATCTTATATAAATACTGCAAAAACGCCTTATGTATGTCCTCCGCCATACCTGAATGTATCAGCACTGCCAAGAGCCGCAGGGCGTTTTTTGAGGCAATACAAGCCGCTGAAATCAAAACCAAAACATTCAAAAACGCTCCCGGCAAAATAACAAGCATATTGTACCAAATGCCCATAAAGGCGTATGTTCCATATAAATAGCCGATTGACAGCCCAAATCCAAAGCCTTTGAACAAAATAACAAGCGGAATAACGGGCATTCCCCATGCCGATAAACCCAAAAGAAAAATCGCCAGCAAAAAAACAAAGGCGGCGGCAAATGATGAAACGAAAATATCAAATGCTCCATATTGTGACCGTAATGTAAAATTCGTCAAAAAGAAGAAGTCAAAGTTATCCAACATGGTGCGGTCTGCATTACGGGTACAAATTGCACCAATGATAATTCCCGCCAAAAGAAAGCATAAAAAAAATAATGCCCAACCGTTTTTTTTGAAATCAAATTTAAGATGAAACCGTCCTGACGGCCGTGTGAATATCACTCTTTTCATTTAATCTCCCCTCCGGCTTAAAGTCATCTGTTTTAAAAAGACCTGTCCTGAAATGTATTTTGAAATACTTGGCTGTCCAATTATTATGTTTCATACAAGACTTTTATTCTGTACAAATTTTTGAACATAAAAAAGCCCAGTCTTTCGACTGGACTTTTTCAAAAATAAAATGAGAAAAACAAGTTTAAGAAAATTTTAGACGGAAGTTTTACGCTTTTTAATGATAAAGAAAGTGATTATACCTGCTGCTACAAGAATAACTCCAATACCTGCAACCAATACAGGCCACCATCTTGCCCAAAAACTTCCAACATAAATCGTAATTTCATCTAAGGAGTGGTAATTTCCGGCTTTATCATACAAAATAACCTTAATCTTATGCTCGCCGGAATTGACTTTAAACTTAATAACATTATCCTCTTTGATATACTGAAAATCGTCATTGACAATGAGCTTCCTGTCATTATCCGTAATCAGCACTTTTGTTTCGTCAATATCCGAATCAATAGATGTAAGTTTGACTTCATAAGTATCCGTATCATAGAAACCGTCATACCATGCAAGATTTAGAAGAACTGTATCAAATTTGCCAATGGGTTCAACATTATCAATCTTAATTCTACCTAAATTCAATTTTTCCTCATCTGCATTGATATTAAAATTAAACACTCTGTTTGTTTCCGTACTACTATACTTTTCCTTAAATTTTGAAGCCAAAATTGTAATTTTATAGCACTGAACCTGATTGATATTTTGATTTTTATCTACCGTAACTTCAATACCACCATTTTCTTCTGTCCATTCTTCATCATCAATTTCAACTTCGTAATCAGTACCTTTTATAGCGTACAAATCAACCTCAATATCTTCTATATCTTCTGACCTTTTGCTTGTATTGTCAAAAGCATATTTGCCTGTACTGCTGTTTGAAACATACGCCATAAATGTAGAATGTTCAAAAATAACATATGTACAAATAAATTTATCACTAAAATTTCCGGCATCATCATAAGCTACTGCCTTAACTTCATAAATGCTGTCCTCTTTTAAATCGCCAATTTCCTGAATATCCTCAGTAAAAGAAATGACACCACTTATCTGTTTTTCTTTTTCATCTGTCTTATGGCTGATGCTGTAACCTTGTCCTGCATTTTCAACCTTTTGATATACATTAACGGTATATTTAACCTTATTGATATTAGCATCTTCAAAAATGACATCTTTAAATTCAGTAAGATTTCCTTTACTGGTTGTTGTCATCACTTTACCGTTTTGTGCGGAATTTTTTGAGAGAATTGGTTTTGTTTTATCAATTTCAAAAACAGCACTCGTCTTTTTACTCAACAACCGTCCGGAAAGGTCTTTAACTTCAATTTCAACCTGATATACAGCGTCATTATTAAATGAAATTTGCGTGGTGTGAACATCATTATTTGAATTCCAGACAATGGGAGATTCCAACAATCTTTTTGTATTGCTGTTTAAATCCTGCCCTGCATTTACGGTATAAACTTTAATATTAACCAAATCCTTATTAAAGTTATGCTCTGTAATACTAAATGTCATTGTCTGTGATGCATTGAAACTGTTATTTTTGTCATTTTTAAAGGAATTAAAGTTATCAGTTTCAGTCGGGTCTGTCAAATCAACATAAAATTTAGATGTGTTTTTACCTGAATAGTTGACTTTTGCCGCATGGTTTCCACGGTCCGTACCGCTAATGTTAAATGTATAATCACCCTCTTTAAAAGTAACATTTGCTACATACTGTGTATTCGATTTTTTTGTAAAGTTTACAGACGGAACAGCACCAAAAGTATTTTTGATTTCCGCAGAAATTCTGTTTGCATCAAAATTACGCTCTGTAACAGTAATTTCAGCTGTACGAATTTCACGATAGTATTCCCCGCTTCCATTCGGCTCATTAAATGAAACATTGATAACAGGAGCTGTTTTATCCACCGTAAATTTTGCACTGGACAAAGAACCTGTATTGCCTGCACGGTCGATAATATTAAAGTTCATAATAATATCGTTGTCGTCCGAAGAATAGTTAAAGGTTTGGGTTACTTCGGTTACAAGGTTTCGGTCTATTTGGGTAATTGTCCAACCGCCAATCTTATCGCCCTTCTTGTAATTGCCGTTATTTTCAATAACAAATTTTTGAGTTGCAACGCTGCCTTTTTCAGCCGAAGTTGAATAGCTTATTTCACTCAAACCGGAAATGGTATCTCTCAGTGTAACGGTCAGGCTGACATCATGGGTATAAAGGTCATTTCCATTACTGTCTTTATAGGTGCTTTTTCCCGGATTGGAAATTGTAATATGTGTTTCTTCCCCATGCTTTGCAGGTGTATCAATAACCAATGCGTCAGGTGATTTATCGCCTGTTTCGTTATGAACATTATCGAAAACATTAACCTTAATTTCGCCCTTAAAATCTTTTGGAATGGAAAATGTTGCTTTACCATTTGTGATATTAACAGAATTATCTTCAACAATATTTTCGTCCTTATCAATTAACTGATATGAAACAGATTTTAAACCGGAGCTGGCTTGGCTGTCACTTACGCTTACAGTTGCCGTCAAATCAGCTTTGAAATAATACCCGTAATCCAATATTTCAATATAATTGGAAATATTATTGCTGTCTATGACTGTCGAACTTTTTGTAGCGGAAAAAGTAATGCTGTTAATTTCAGGAATTGTCTTATCAATATAAAAAGTTTTGGAAACTGTGTTTTTGTTGCCTGAATTATCCTCAACTTCAACCTTAATCGTATATTGACCGTCTGCTCCGTTAAACTCTTTATTGTTGATAAGTGCATTTTTACTCAAAATAAATGTATGCTCTTGATTATCTCTTTCTAACTTATCAGATGTACTCTCTGTCGTCAAAAATGTTTTCTTATTACTGTCTTCTTTCAGTGTAATGGTTTTATTCGCATTTGCACTTGTAACAGTAACTTTCATATCACGCAAGCCGGATTCCTTATCCTGAACCTTAATAGTAATCTCTTTGTCTGTACCGTCCGTACCCTTGTACCATATTTTGCCGTCCGTTGTTTTAACACCGTCATTTTCAGGCATATCCACATTTAAAGTCGGTTCATTTTCTTCAATCATGACAAAGGTATTTCCACTGTTTTCTCCACTGTTGTTTTCAAAATTACTGCAAACAGGACTCTTTTTACCGTATTTGTCATAAACAATAATCTCAATATCACTTGCAGAAACCTTGCCGTCTAATGGAAAAACAAAATCGCAGGTTTTTGTTTTAGTGTTATCTATAAATGTTGATATTTCTTCTGTTTTCTTTTGATTGGAAATATCTGTGTATGTAACGGAAATATAATCAATACCACTATCGTATTCTTCATCTTTGGTGCTGATTGTTAAATTCAGTTTTGTATTTGAATACGCACCAAACGGCAAAAGATTTAATGTACCAAATGAAGGTTCTACTTTGCTTACAACAACCTTTACAATTTCAGGAGCAGAAAAATCCTGATAGTAAATTCTTTCAAAGGTATTGCAAGTATTGTCTGCCAAGTCCTTGATTTCCGCCTGAATGGTATATTTATGTTCCTTGTCAGGTTCTAATCCCTCTGTACTAACCACAACATACTGTCCACCATTTTCTGACTCTATTTTTGAACTTTCGTCCGATAATGAAAACTCAAATGTTTTCGTTTTTTCGCCCTGAATTGTAACCTTAACATATTTAACGGCATTATCAATAATACCCTCTTGACCATTCGCATTTTTGTTTTCATCAATTACAGGGATTTTTAATTTAATGTATTCATCTTTGGAAATCCATTGAGTTTTACCGTTTTCGCCGCTAACTTCCTTAATTTCTCCTTTTGTATTAAGCTCAACTGTATCTGTACCAAATTTCGGAGGTGTGTAATCCACATAGAAAGTATAAACTTTTTCGCTCGGATTACCAACATTATCCGTTGCAGTAACTACAATTTCGTGCTTGCCCTCAGAAAAGTCTGACAGTAATTGGCTCCATGTGGTACTTTTAGTATTATTGTCAAATGAAGAATTCCAAATAGCCGTTTTGTTGTCGGTAATTGTAATTTCCTTAATACCGCTGACACTGTCGCTAAAATCAAATTGGATCTTTCCAGTTTCTTTTTGGGATAAATTATACCAATTATCTGTTTCATTGGACAAACTTCCAATTACAGGTTTAGAGGAACTATTCGTTATAGCTACGCTTTGGTAATCCACATGGAAAGTATATTCAAAATATTCACTTTCATTATCGGCATTATCCTTTGCGGTAACTACAATTTTATGTTCTCCCTCAGAAAATTCTGACAGCGATTTGCTCCATGTGGTACTTGTAGTATTGTTGTCAAATGAAGAACTCCAAATAGTTGTTTCGTTGTCATAAATTTTAATTTCCTTAATACCGCTGACAGGAATATTAACCTCATTTCCATTTTCATCTTTAACAATAACAGCATCACTAAAATCAAATTGGAGCTTTCCATTTTCTTTTTGGGATAAATTATACCAACCACCCGTTTCATCGGACAGGCTTTCAACCGCAGGTTTGGAAGAATTATTCATTATGGTTACGCTTTGATAATCCACATAGAAAGTATATTCCAAAGGTTCACTTTCATTACCAACATTATCCGTTGCGGTAATTACAATTTTATGTTCTCCCTCAGAAAAATCTGACAGCGATTTGTCCCATGTGGCACTTGTAGTATTGTTGTCAAATGAAGAACTCCAAATAGTTGTTTCGTTGTCGGTAATTGTAATCTCCTTAATACCGCTGACAATGTCGCTAAAATCAAATCGGATCTTTCCGTTTTCTTTTTGGGATAAATTATACCAATTAACTGTTTCATTGGACAGGCTTCCAACCGCAGGTTTGGAAGAATTATTCATTATGGTTACGCTTTGATAGTCCACATAGAAAGTATATTTCAAAGGTTCACTTTCATTCCCAACATTATCTGTTGCAGTAACTACAATTTCGTGCTTACCATCAGAAAAATCTGATAATGATTTGCTCCATGAAGTACTTTTTGTAACATTGCTTCCAAAGGAATTCTTGCTAATAACAACTTCATTATCAACAATTTTAATTTCCTTAATACCGCTGATAACATTATTAACTACATTTCCATTTCCGTCTTTAATAATATCACTAAAATCAAATGTAATTGTTTCTTTATTATCTTTTGAGGCAATATTATACCAATCAACACCATCGACAACAACTGCATTTGCTTTTGTTGTATCTCGTTCTATCTTCACAGGAGTATAGTCAGAATAAATTTTTTCATAAGTTCTGTCATCGATAGTAAAATTATCAACTTTTATGTCCCATTCCTTTGATACAGAAGAAACTTTTACTAATATATCATCTAATGGACCTTCATAATTATCATTGTTATATAAAGTCCATGTAGCAGTATAAGTATAATATGTTTTATTATCTTTATCCTTTTCCTCTTTATACTCTACTGTTTTTTCACTTGATTTTAAAGCCATTTTTAGTTGATCATCATATACAGAACCACCGGAAACTGAAACAGTAATATTTATCTGTGTGTCATTTGTAAAAATACCATATTGTTGAAAATAAAACAATTCTTTGTCTTTATTAACCTTTTCAACAGTTGCTTTCTCAAATTTTGGCTCTGTTTTCACACAAGAATACTTAAATATTTTCTTTTCGCTGATAATACCACTTTCATCACGCAAATAATATTCTATTTCTCCATTGTCTGTTTCTTCAACTTTAACAGTGATGGAACTTTCTTTACCAAAGTCAGTAATACTATTGCTTCCGCTAATATAATAGCCCTCCGGTGCATACAAGTCAATCTCATCTACATAATAATATTTATATGTTCCGTCTTCTTGTTTTACACCATTGCCTGTTGCAAATTCTCCTGTGGTATTCTGAACAACTTCTAATGTACCTTCTTCTATTTTAATATTAGAATTTGTGTTTTCTATTGTTAATGTATATGTACCAGTTTCTAAATAATCGGTTTCTTCCGCATACTTAGGTTCTTCAATATTAATATTCAATTTACTTAAATATTTTTTTAATTCTTTGCTTAATTTATCCTCTTTATCAATATCTTCTTTTTTTAATTTCTTATCATCAATACTTATTTCATATGTCAGCTTAGGTGTTTCCTGACCATAATATATTTTTGCTGAATTTATTGTAATGCACAAAGGTGTGATTTTGGCTGTTGTGTTTACTGTTTCTACTTTATTTTTTTTATAATTAGGTTCATCATCAGATTTAAAGATATAATTTGCAAGCGTATTTTTTTCTGTATTAACTAATGATAGATTTACTGTCACTTTTTTATTTTCATCAATATCAGCACTATCAAATGTAGCTTTTACCTGAATTTTATTTGTATCATCTAACTGTAAAGTATTTTCGGACGCTAAATCAATAGGAGTACCTATTTCATTACCATCTTTATAAATCGTAATTATTCCGCTATGTACGGCATTTGTACCGTCATAAACTTTATCGCCAATTTTTTCTGTTATTTTATAACTTATAACAATAGGCTTAATTGCAGCCGCAGAACCTTTTTTTATTACAATCTCATATCTGTTTTCATTATTTTCTGTAACTTCAACAGAATTTCTATTCTGTTCATTTGTTAAAGCTTTTTTTTGCTCATCTGTAAATGTTTCACCTTCGTTCAAAGTAATTTTAGTTATGACTTGTTTTGCCCCACTATAATAATCTTTGCCATTTTTGTTATAATAAGAAACATCTTTACTTCCAAAATTAAATGTTACTTTCTCTACTTTATCATCTGTTAAATTTACTTTGGCAAGTTCATTAATCTTATCAATTAAATCCTTAGCACTTTTTATTGTAGAGTCCTCAGCAAGATAAGCCGTTGTGTTGCCATCGTAGGTTTTATCCTGAAACTTTAACATATTATAAATATCCGCAATACTTGGCTCTTTTGTTTCGCCTGTGTTTCCGCTTGGATTTTCTGTTTTGCCTGTATCTTCACTTGGATTTTCCGTTTTGCCTGAATCATCTTCCACAGTCGGTGGTGTATCGCTTCCCGTATCGGGCTTGTCTGTCGGCTCAGTTGTAACATTAGACACATCTGTGCTGTCTGCTGAAACGAATGAAGTCATAGGAATACTTCCCAACACAAGTGTAAAAGCAAGTACCACACTCAAAACCTTTTTTTTCATACATCCATTCCTCTTTTCTTATAATTCGTATTCGTCCTCATATTCAAAACAAACCTCAATAACATGATTTCCATATTTATGTTCTCTCTGTTGTGGTGTATAATTCGTCATGTATTGAGGTATATTTTGCTGTTGATAGTTTGCAGGCGGTTCTCCAACCGCCCGCTTTCTTTGGTGCATTGCATCGGATTCCGAAAATCGCTGTATTGAATTGTCAACACCTGATACGGCAATATCCGCATACGCCCTCGCAAATGCGGATTTCTTTTTTCGTGACTTCAAATTGGTTTTTTGATTTTTAAAAGCAATCGCAAGTATAAAAAATATAATTGCAAGCACAATAAATATCACAACTGCAACGCCCATATTTTCAAACCATGCTGAATTCTCAATAATAAAATCGTCCAATTACTTATTCAACTCCTCTCCTGTGACTCTTCTATGCAAATTTTCCAATTTCTTTTTGATTCCATCTTCTATCTCTATTAGAGCCTTTTTCATACCTTCTTCATCTTCTTCATCTTTTGCATCCAACCAAGCAGAATTTATGTTTCTATCATATTTAACAGCGTCTGCAACTTCCTTAGAAGCTTCATTAAGATTTTTTATCAAATATTTTAAAATAACTTTATAATCTTCAGTTTCTGATGCAAAAGATAGAACTGTTTCGTATGCATCTTTCAAATTGGTATATTCACGACATTCCTGATATGCATGGGCAAGTTTCCACCCATCGCAATTCTTATTACCTGTTTTAAATCGTTCTTCCGTATTAATAAGAGCAGTTATTGAACCGATTGCGTTCTCATTATTAGGAAGTCTTTTTATAATTTCATTGGCATATAAATCACAAATATCAGCATCATCATTTGCATAATCTAAACATTTAATAAGAACTTTTTCACATTCATTTTTATCAATAGTACCATCTTCATTTGAATAGGTCTTTTCTATAATAGCCTCATAAACCTCTTTGGCATTACCGTTGTAATTTTTGTTTGCCTCAGCATACTTAATCGCTACATCAGCAAACTTAGAAACCGAAGTATTTTCCGAACGGTCAAAATCCTCAAAGTTATATTTTGCTGCTTCAAAAACGAGATTGTTGTACCGCAAGGTCACACCTCCAAGTACAGAGGCTATAACGGTTAAAGTTATCGCAGCGGCAACAAATCCAAGACTCGTCTTATTTTTGCCGTATGTACGGGGCATTTTTTTCAAGGCTGTTTGTGCTGCTTTTTTCAACTCTCCAAAACTTTGAAAGCGTTTATCCGGATCCTTTTCGGTACATTTGATAATTATATTTTCAAATTCTTCCGTATATCCCATTGGAGTATTGAACAAATCACGCCTAAAATATCCGTCTTCACTTTCCCTGATTCTCAAACTATCCCCTTGTGTATTGATACAGTCCCAAAGCGTTGCACCAAACGAAAAAATATCGCTTCTTTCATCAACTCTCCCGGTAGGTGTATGATTATTATAAATGCTCCGCATACTTTTTGAGTAACAACACTCGGGAGCTGCAAAACTTCGGGTACCATAACAGGCTTCCTTTTCGTATAGTACATCTTCTTCATATATACTGCCTATATCCACATATGTATAATTATCTGGGAGTGGAATTGACATTCCAAAGTCAATCAGTACAACAGCCTCTGTTTCGTTCATAATCATAATATTTTCGGGTTTGATATCCAAATGAAGGATATGATTTTTACCCGTAACATTTTTCATTATTTCACAAAACTGTACTGTCCAATCAAGCAGCTTTCTCTGAAATTCCAAAACTTCCCGATAAGGGGCATTCAGCTTTGGCGTCAATCTTTTGGTTCTGCAATATTTTGCCAAGTCACAACCGGGAATATAGTCCTCTATAATGCAAAAATATTCTGCATATGGATCTATTTTTTCTCCTCCTTTTTTCGATTGTGCTTCATTTCGTCTTTTCAACTCGTCCGGTGGAATACGATTATAAATCTGCCAAAAAATATCCTGAGGAATATTGTCTATAATACCTTCAATTTTTCCAACGCTGCAATCATAAAGACGAGAGAGAACCTGTAATTCTCCATCATTAAATTCATCTATTCTTTCCCTGTTTCTAAATTTAAGTGCATAAGGTCTTTGTGTTGCCGTTTTTCTGCCTTTGAATACAATACTTTCACCGCCAAGAGCAATAAAATCCAAAATTTCAAAATTTTGAATTTCTTCTTGAACAACAATTCTTGCATTTTTATTCATACTTTATCACTTCCAAACAATATTACTGCTGTGACATCATCATCTTCTCCCAAACTTCTTACATCATTCAGCATTTGTCCATAAAGATTTTCCCATTCTGATTTATTCTTTATGCTCCCAAAAAAATTATGCCATTTTCCAAAATTCAAATTTCGATACATACCATCTGTACATATAAAATAAATGCTGTCTGTATTAAAGGCTGTTCTTGAAAATGTGATAACAACATCTTCGTCATCTTTTCCGCCGATGTGTTGGGCAATACTGTGTCCGTCTTCGGCAATATCATCTTTTGTATGGCAGCTTACGAAATGATATTTAGTACTTATTTCATACAAACGGCTATCTCCCGCATTAAAGGTAAGTATATCTTTTCCGTCGCTTATCATTCCGCATATAGTCGCACAAGTATCCCAACTACTTCCACTTTGTTCTGAAAAACGGTTAAGTATAGTGTTGCAAATTTGCATTTGCATCTGAATTTCATTTGCAACACTATCAACATCAAAATTGTGCGTCTGAAAATAGATATCCGCCCATTTTATCAATCGCAAAACCGCATTATAACTCGCATATTTTCCTTCAAAACCCATAGAAACGCCGTCAGATACCAACGCTAACACAATCTCTGTTTTGTTAGTATCGTACAATCTTATAGTTCCGTATGTATCTTGATTTCTGTGCATATTGTTTGTACATTTACTTGTCATTCCGCCACAAAAAAAATTCATTATATCACTCTCCTACAAACAGTCCCTGTATTTTTAAAATTCACACAACAAATTTCATACTCAAAACAGATGTTTTTATTTCAGCTCAATTTAAATTATTCACATGGATTTAATTATTATTTTTACGCCTTTTGGGCAGTGTAGATGACAGACGACTGTTGCTTTGATAATTATTACCATTTTGTATCGGCATAGGCTGACTATAAGGGACTGAATTTTGTACAGGCTGATTGTA
>JBJEQG010000014.1:0-7612 GCA_051881635.1 Acutalibacteraceae bacterium | reverse complement strand
TTGGCTGTACATTATTTTCTTCTCTACGCTCTTGATAAAATACTGCCGATGGACGGCTTACATAACCATTCGGCATATCATTTCCGCTCTGTATCGGCGTTGGCTGATTATAAGGGACGGAATTTGGTTGTATATTATTTTCTTCTCTACGCTCTCGATAAACTATTGCCGATGGACGGTTTACATAACCATTCGGCATATCATTTCCGCTTTGTATCGGTGTTGGCTGATTATAAGGGACGGAATTTTGTACAGGCTGATTGGACATTGGCTGTACATTATTTTCTTTTTTACGCTTTCGATAAACTATTGCCGATGGACGGCTTACATAACCACTCGGCACATCATTTCCACTTTGTATCGGCGTTGGCTGATTATAAGGGACGGAATTTGGCTGTACATTATTTTCTTCTCTACGCTCTCGATAAACTATTGCCGATGGACGGCTTACATAACCACTTGGCATATCATTTCCGCTTTGTATCGGCGTAGGCTGTACATTATTGCCTTCCTTATGTTTCCGAGAAACTACTGTTGACGGATAATTTTCATAACCATTCGGCATATCATTTCCGCTCTGTATCGGCGTTGGCTGTACATTATTGCCTTCCTTATGTTTTCGAGAAACTACTGTTGACGGACAATTTTCATAACCATTCGGTATAACATCATCATTATACAAAGGTTGCACATTATTGCGTTTTTTTCTTTTATGGAAAAAGTCAAAAATCCATCCCATATATGCTCCCTCCTATATTAGCCTTCCGTCGGATTTGATTGTGTTCTGTTATAATCCCCCAATGCTTTATCACTCTTTTCAAAAATCGCCTCGCAATCCTCCAAAGTATCAAACATCGCCTTCAAAATGTCATAGATACCTGAAATGTTCCTTTTAATCTGGGTTGCATCTTTGTAAAAAGACTCCGCACCGTTCCCTTTCCAATCATTTAAAAGGTTCTTGACAATTTCATCATAGGTTTCGTTCAGTTTTGCATAAGTCTGAACAAAATCGCCCATTTTTTTCTTTGCCTCATGAAAAGCCCTTGTATCCAATGTCACATAGTCTTTCGGTAATGCCATAATTTTTTCCTCCATTTCATATTCACAATACTTTTATAAATTTTGCTTTTTCAAGTTGGTCGCCTTCAATATCATAATAATATCCGTCACCCAACTCACATTTTGCATATTCGACTTTCAATTCTTTGGGATCTCTTTCTCCCAAAACAGATTTACTGCCTTTATCAGCAACAAACTCGCTGATATTATCCAACACAAACGCCGCTGACATATTATTATTCAAAGAGTTAATAAGCTCTGTGTCCGTCATTTTTCGTATATCGGAATATATAAACAGGTATCCCTTTTCTTCGGCTTGTGCAATCATGCCTGGAACATCTTTTGTAATAAGATTACGATCCTGAAAAAACTGTTTACTCTGTAAAACAAAGACCGTAAATGGATTTTTTTCTTTTTCTTCAACCGTTTCGTTAATCGGTTTAGCTACTTGTCCATTCATCGGTTTAACTACCTGTCCTCTTGCACTGATATATCCATTCGTGATTAAATATCCTGAAAATGCCTTAATATCCGACAGATAAACATTATTTTCGCCCTCAGGAAAGGACTTGTGCAATTTTTCCAGTTGTTTTCTTCCGTCATCAAAAAACACAAAACGATAGTCAGAATGTTGTTGATAGATTGTATCTACAAGCAATTTCAGCAGATTTGTTTTTCCAAAAGACCGCTTGCCGTATATGCCGATAGAACGCATACTGTTTATATCGATATATAATGGCTTATGTTCATAATAATCCACTCCGAAAACAATCTTATTTTCCGAAAGGGATTGTTCATAAGTTTGGGCATTTTCGCAGTTTTCAGAAAAGTTTTCCTTTGTCAAATCTCCCTTAAACGCTTTTAATTTTTTGGGCGTTTTTAAATTAGCATATCGCTTGTTGATTTCTTCAATAAAAGGTTTTAACTCTTTGGATTCATCTGCAAAAGGCAAAAATGCCTGCATTTCAAGCGGTTCAGAATGATATACGGCTATGCCCCTGCCCTGTATTTTCATTGGAGGCAACACCTTGACACCAAAAATATCCATATATTTTTCGTCGGGGAGTTCAAAGGCAACTTTCTGATTAAATGTCAATAAAAATCGTGACAGTCCGTTGCTCATATCACTTGCCGTCAAAATAACCGTCAGACCTTTTGACAGTCCCTCTCGGCAAAATTTCAGCAAAAGTTCCTGATATAAAGTATAACGGTCATTTGCCAGAAAAGAATTGACATTTTCTATAATAAGCGTTATATGGGGTATCTCTTTCTTTTCGCTGTCTGTATTGTTGATATATTCAACAAAATTTTGTCCGTCAAGGCATTTTGCGTTATTTTGAAGTTGCTTTTCCACACTTCTGAAAATTCGACGGATATTTTCTTCGTTGGAGTTATCAAAACACGCACACACATTACACAAATTTCCATATTGTCCCAACGCTCCGCCGAAATCTATAATATAGATATTTTCTTCGATATAAGTTTTTTCTTTCTCATATTGAGAAATAACAGACTCATGCATCTGCTTAATTATACTTTTTACCAAAGTTGTTTTACCGCTCATTGGAGCACCAAAAATTACAATATTACTTTTGAGCAGGTCAACTTTTAAAATCGGTTGTGATTGTTTTCGAGGATTATCACATATTCCCAATGCCAAACGCTTCATTATACTCTCTCCTTAACTTGATCTTTCGGTAAAACAAACGGCTTTCCATCTGCTCCCAAAATGACTCTTTCGGGTAGAGGCGGCTGAAAGACAATGCGAGGTGTAGGAATCTCATTACGGCTTTGTGGAATACCCTCTGTATGATGCTGTTCATAATAATCTTTAATTGCATTATTAAAGGCATTTAACTGTGTATCCATATTTCCGTTCTTTGCCTCTTGTGCTTTTAATTGTCTGACATCTGTGTTATCTTTGTCGGAATCATAAAATACAGTGTAGTCACCGTTTCTGTCTGCCTGCATGATTTTTGTGGAAATCTGCATATCTTTTAACTGTTCTTGTGAGAAGGTCACTTCTTTAAAGGTATTTACACCTGAATAAGCGGATTGGAAATATTCAAACTTAGAGCCTGTACCAACCAAAAGATATGCACGACCATTACCGGGCATTGTCGGTGCTGCTGCCAAATCCGTGTTAATCATCTCTTTGGACGCCTGGCGTGTTGCCACTTTCAGACAAAGACGGGATTTTGAATTGACACGAATATCATCTGTAATTGCTCCCTCAATATTTTGAGATACCAAAATGATATGGAAACCCAAGCTGCGTCCTACACGGGCAATCTTTGTAATTTCTTTAATAAAGTCCACATCATTACTTTCATTTGAGAAACATTTCAACTCCGTAAATTCATCGACAACCAAAATCAAATGAGGCAACGGTCTTTCTGCGGCAAGACGGCGTATTTCTTTTTCTCTTTCTGGATCCATCTTTTTTTCTTCACCATTTTTAGGTTTGAGTCTTTCTATATGTGCATCTATATCACGACAAGCCTTGATATAATCATCTACATTATCAACACCCATTTGATTTAAAAGCAATTCTCTCTCTTTTACTTCCGCCGACAAAGCATTTAAGAAACGGCGGAGCATATACTCTGCACCGGTACCGTTTTCATCGCCGTCAACATTTGTAACCTTACCTACAACATGAGGCAGGTCACCAATTCTCTTGATAAAACCTCCGCCTTTCATATCAACAAGCATAAGATTGACTTCATCGGGACGGTATCTCAAACACAGGCCAATCAAATAGGACAAAATTGTTTCTGATTTACCTGAACCTGTTGTGCCTGCAACAAGCATATGCGGACCATCTGCTTTTTCGTGTAAATCCAAATAAGTTACACCATTATCGTTTTTGCCAAGCGGTACGGAAAGGGTGCGTGTAATATCGTACACTCTTTTTTGCTCTCTAAATCCCCAATACCGACCAACATCAATGGTATCGCCCTCTTGCAGTCCAAACATTTCAAAGAGGCTGACATTTGACGGCACTTTACCGTTTTGAGAAATCTTGGTATAATACAATGCAGATAAATATTTATAAGCATTGTAAGTCACCATATACTGTCCATTACCGCCGCTCCAATTATGAAACGCAAATATTTTCTGTTTATTGTACTCCGTCTGTTTTGTGATAACGCCTTCGTAATTCTGTCCGTTTCTGCTAACCTTTATAATATGGCTGCAATATCTTGGCAAATGCTCTTTGTAAGCTTTTACAAATATAAAGCTCAGCCCTAACTTATCTTCATAGGGTTTTCCCTCCGGTGGAAGCTGTGGTAAATATTCCGCAAAAGCGTGTTCTTTCAATCCGTATTCCTCATAAACAACAAATATAATATGCGGAATTTTGCTTACCCCGTTATTTGAACTGCGTTCTGCTATGATATTCAGCATACTGCTGTAAACAGAACTTGCACTCTCATTGTCAAAAACAAACTGCGATTTATCCGAAAAAAGTCCTCTGAAATGGGGCAGAAATTTGTATTTTTTAACAACATTTTCAATTTGGTCCCAATTTGTTTGTGGTTTAAAAAGCATAACAAATTGCAATTCTTCGGGCGAATGGTAATAACAAAGCTCAAAAATCATGCGTTCCATCATACTTTTCATTCCGTCCTCACAGGTTCCATATACAACACCAAGACTGCCTGCATTTTTTAATGATAACATCAGTGGTGCATTTGAAAGATAACGATATTTTTCCTCTATGGCATGAGGCAAATGTGATAAATAATTTTGAAGATTTCCCGTATTGCCCATTTCATCTTCTTCGGTCAAAATCAAACGAACAGCGTCATTGTGATATATATCTTGTACAAACTCAAATTTTGCCGCCGAAAATACACTGTCCTTATCATCTCCCTGAATTTCAAAAAGCCTTCTTACATTATTGGAAACGCCTAAGCGAACTTTCAGAAAATCATCATCTGTGTATGTACGACTAAATATACTGTCGTGAATACATGGTACACGGTCCAAAAGCACATCTGCATCGGGATAGATTTCATCAAGCTTTGCCGTATCCTTTTTTTCTCTTTCCTGAATTTCGGCAATAACGATTGCAATATATTCCTCATAGCTCTTACGCCACTGTACAAGACTTTTCTTATAATTTCTTTTTTCCTGCCAAAAACTCAGAAATGTTGTCAGCAAAGTAACTACACCCATAGCCACACTCATAATGACCATGCTTGCTCCGGACGCCGAACCAAAAAACATTCCTCTTACACCTGCCATGACAGCTACCATCAATATCGTAGGCAAAAGTGCCATAAATATATTTTGCTTTGGTTTTTGCGGCGGTTCAGAGGGAGCAATAATCTTAATGGGTTCATCATCAAATTTATAGACCTGTCTTGTGCTGATATTATATTCAGGAAATTTCTTTTCGGGTTCGGGATCGTTTTGATTTGGGTTAAATGCCTCCCCGATTTCCGATGTGTGAAAAGCATAAGATGTATAATCACAGTTACAGTCAAAAACAATTCTTGTAGACGAGAGAAAACCCAATTCATATAGCTTTTTGGTCTTTGATGCCTCTGAAAATGTAACTCTTTTTCTGTTATTTCCCAAATCCACAGGTTTCAAAGACGAATCAAAGTTGGTTGTATTGTATGAGGTTATACAAATAGCACTATAATTGTTATTTATTTCCATTGCATCAATACAAGCATTACAAATATTTTTACAGCGAATATAACGATCTCTGTCCTCAGAATCCGGAAGTTCATTGACTTTTTTGGCAAGACCATACTTAATGCCGTCAAGTAATTGTTTTAAAGTTAAATCTCTCAAAACAAAAAGTTCAATTTCCATATCATTTTGAGGATCTCGAAATTGAGCCCCAATCAACAGCTTGTTACTTTCCACATCTATCGCTTCCTTTAATTAAATTCTAATCTTCAAAATATGAATTGTTGTATAAGTACCGATTAAAATTTGCGATCCTTCTTCCAGATTACAGGCTTCACCTTTCTTTAAATCTTTAATTCTATCCCCTACAATAACTGTAATCATGGCATTTTGGGCAATATTTTGTATTTTCACTCTTTTGGTAACGGATTCGTAAAAAATAATGAAAGCATTTCGCCCGATACTCAACATCGCTTCTTCATTTGCTCTTTCGCAAATCGCAAACTGATTTTCCGGCAAAGGACGACTATTATCTCCCATTGGTTTTAAAATTCTGCCGACACGAAATCCCTTATCCCTTTTGAAAGACCATTTAGCAGTGCCAACACAATCCGTATCATTGTGATTATCTTTTTTAATATCAACACTGATAACACATTTTCTTAATTTCTTTGTTAAAATAATAGCTGATACCGTAACACCGCCAATGAGTAAAACCGCTCCAACAGCAATCAATATAAATGTTGTCAAATCTAATCCCAAAATCGTTATATTGTTTGTATCTTCTATATTGACCTGCGGAAAAAGAATAGAACCAACAGAAATTTTCTTTTCCCCGTCTTGTACCGTAACACCCATATATCCGCCAATCGTCAGGCTATTGTTCATAGGTATTTTCAATACTGTAATATCCTTAGGATATAACGATGTCAAATCACTTCCGTAATAAAAAGGCATATATGTATTGGAACTGCAATTTGCTATACCTTTAAGAACATCATTTTCTGTCGGCTTCTCACAAACATGGACAACATCAATATGATAACGGTTATTTTCTTCCAACTCTGTTTTTAAATAAGTAAAAGAATAATCACTGGTCATTGATGAACCGTCCGTAACCAAAACAATACGGTAATACACATCTTCATCTGTATAGTTTTGCTCAATCGCTTTCAAAATAGCATCATATATATAACTTCCCCTTCCGGAGAAATCAATCTGTGACAGTGCGTATGAAATATATTGTTTATCTCTGGAATAATATTCTGATAAACCTGTAACATCTTTATCAAACTTTGCAATTTTGACACTTTCATTTTCCGGCATTGTAGAAATATAATCCAAAATGGCATTTTTAATTAAGTTTCTCATCGCTTCGGGTATGGAGCGGGAATTATCTATCAAAAATATTGTGTTAATTTTTGTATCTGTATTGATTTCCGGTGCAAAAGTATCATTACCAATAGTCACCTGTGCATTTTTGGAAATATTCCCCTCGAAAAAAATACTGAGCGTTTTTCCGTCATTAACAAAATAGCTTTGGAGCAGTTTTGTATCATTAGCAGCATATACTGAAATCGAACAATTTAACAACAATATAAAGGTAAATATAAGCAATATAAATTTTCTCATGCTTTTATCCCTTCTTTAAATCCGAACAGATTTCTTGAACAATATTCAAACTCACTGCACTTAATTTTTTTATATTGCTCTCTGCAAGCATTTTTTCCAATTCATCTTCAATCATCTTAACCCTATTTTCAGATTTGTTATCAGGAACACAATCTCTCTCAAATTCTGAAAAATCAAGGTGCGTATCTACATAACCAATCTGCGGTATCTCAATTTGTACATCTTTAATACCCGAAATTTCTACCTCTTTTGTTGAACAGTCAATCGGGGC
>JBJEQG010000013.1:0-6425 GCA_051881635.1 Acutalibacteraceae bacterium | reverse complement strand
TGAAACATTCATTTTGTTTCCGCTTATTGGAAAATAAATTTTTTCCAAAGGGGAAAAGCCGTTCTTTGAATTGAAATGTTAGGTGGGGAATGGTATAATTATATATGAAATCAATGAAATCGGGTGAGCGTATGAGTGAAAATACTATCGCCGCTATCGCAACCGCAAACGGAATTGGCGGTATCGGTGTTATTCGTGTTTCGGGGGAACAGGCACGAAATATATGCGATAAAATTTTTGTGTCCGTTTCTGATAAAAAATTAACGGAAATGAAAGGCTATACGGCAACCTATGGTCATGTCCATGAAAAAGGAGAATTGATTGATGATGCCGTTGCATTGGTCTTTACCGCACCAAACAGTTATACGGGCGAAGATGTCGTTGAAATTTCCTGTCATGGCGGTATGTATATTACAAAGCGTGTGCTGAGGGCAATCCTCAAAGCCGGAGCTGTTGCGGCACAGGCAGGTGAATTTACCAAAAGGGCATTCCTTAACGGTAAAATGGGATTGACTGAGGCTGAGGCGGTTATGGACATTATCGGTGCAAAGGGAGAACAGTCTGTCCGTGCCGCAAGGGCTTGTATGGACGGTACTCTGAGAAAACGCATTGACGCCGTAAAAGATACCTTAGTCAACAGTACCGCCCATTTGGCGGCATGGGCGGATTATCCTGAGGAGGATATTCCGCAGATACAAACGGATACACTGAAACAAAATCTGCAATCCGCCGAAAATGAAATAGCGGCACTGCTGTCGCAATACGATACGGGCAAGATTATGAAACAGGGTGTTGATACCGTTATTGCGGGGCGACCGAATGTCGGAAAGTCAACCCTGATGAATTTGCTGTCGGGGTGTGAGCGGTCTATCGTAACGGAAATTCCCGGAACAACAAGAGATATTATCGAGGAAACCGTTATGTTGGGAGAAATTCCGTTGAATTTATCCGATACGGCAGGATTGCGTTCAACCGCTGACCCTATTGAAAAAATCGGTGTTGAAAAAGCAAAACAGCGTATTTTAAATGCGGGATTGGTTTTGGCGGTCTTTGATGCATCAAGGGCATTGTCGGACGAGGACCATGAACTTTTGGATTTGCTGACAACCGCTCCCGCTGTGGCGGTTATCAATAAAACGGATTTGGAACAAAACTTGGATATTGACTATATCAGGTCAAAAATCAGCCATGTTGTTTTGATTTCCGCATTGAACGGCGACGGGGCAGAGGAATTGGAAAAAGCGGTTGCCGATATTGTCGGTACGGCAAGGTTAGATGCCTCACAGGGCATTTTGGCAAATGAGCGTCAGCGTGATGCCGCCGAAAGAGCAAAAAAATACATTTCGGAGGCAATCGGTGCTTTAAACAGCGGTATTACCTTAGATGCCGTTACCATTATTTTGGAGGACGCTGTACAGGCATTGCTTGAATTGACGGGCGAGAGCGTTAATGATACGATTGTTGATACGGTGTTCTCTCATTTTTGCGTGGGAAAATAATATGAAACAGATTGACGAACAGGAGTTCCAACAGATTTTAAATTTGGAGGCTCAGTCAAAACGCTATTACGGTGTAAATACAATTTTGGCTTGGGTGTGTACGGTTTTGTTTTCCGCAGCGGCTGTGCTGACCGTTCAGATAGAAATATGCTTTGTGGTTTTTCTTTTTTGTGCGGTTATGTTGGTTATTGTAGGCGTGTATTTTACCTTTCTGTATATCAATGCCAAAATCCGTTGGAAACGGCTTAAAAGCGGCAAAGTACAGCCCGTATGGGGAGTATGTACAGGAAAAGAACCGTTTATCGTTTGGAAAAGCGGCGGCGGTACGGTATTGGTATCTTCCGAAACGCAATCTTCATACAGAATTACGGCAGACGATAAAACCTACAATATGGCACAAAAAGGCGTTCCGCTTTGGGTAGTGGATTTCGGGAGAATATTCTTTATAGAGATAATCAAGTGCTATTTTCCGCAAGCGTGGAAAAAAGAGAAAACGGACAATACAACAAAAGGTTAAGACGGAGGGAAAAAAGTTGAAATATTTTGCGGGAAGCTTTGATGTTGCGGTTATAGGAGCGGGTCATGCGGGCATTGAAGCCGGTTTGGCGGCGGCCCGTCTGGGCTGTAAAACAGGCGTTTTTACAATCAATATGGACGCTGTGGGAAACTGTCCTTGCAATCCGTCAATCGGCGGTACGGCAAAGGGACATTTAGTGCGTGAGATTGATGCTTTGGGCGGAGAAATGGGTAAAGCGGCTGATGAATGTATGCTGCAAATGCGTATGCTCAACAGGGGAAAAGGTCCGGCAGTTCATTCGCTGAGAGCTCAGATTGACAGAAGAAAATACAGCACACGAATGAAACACTGTTTGGAGTTACAGGAAAATTTGGAATTGCGACAGGCTGAAATCGTGGCGATTGAGAAAGCGGAGGACGGCACATGGCATTTGGAAACACGCTTGGAGGCGGTATATTCCGCAAAGGCGGTTATCCTTGCAACAGGCACTTATTTGGGCGGTAAAATCTATGTCGGAGATGTTGCCTATGAAAGCGGTCCTGACGGTATGTTTCCGGCGGCGTTTCTGCCAAACTCTCTCCAAAAACTTGGCATGAAAATCCGCCGTTTCAAAACGGGAACACCTGCCCGTGTTTTGAAGTCGAGTATTAACTTCGACGGTTTGGAAGTTCAGGAGGGGGACGAGCCGGTTATTCCGTTCTCTTATGACACCAACCCCGAAGCTGTCCATAATACGGTGGTTTGTCATATCAGTTGGACGAATGAGGAAACCAAAAAAATTATTTTGGATAATATCCACCGTTCACCGATGTACAGTGGAAAGATTGAGGGTATCGGTCCGAGATACTGTCCGAGCTTGGAAGATAAAATCGTTCGTTTTTCGGAAAAAGAGCGACACCAACTTTTTATTGAGCCATGCGGTGCGGATACGGAAGAAATGTATTTACAGGGTATGAGTTCATCTTTGCCCGAAGATGTACAGCTTGCGTTCTATCACTCGATTAAAGGCTTGGAAAATGCGGTTGTTATGCGTCCGGCTTATGCGATTGAATATTGGTGTGCCGACCCCGTTCAGATGAACCATACTTTGGAGTTTATGGACTTTGAGGGTTTATACGGTGCGGGACAGTTCAACGGCAGTTCAGGTTATGAGGAAGCGGCGGCACAGGGTTTGGTTGCGGGTATCAATGCCGCATTAAAGGTGCAGGGCAAGGCGGCTATGATTTTGGACAGGGCAAGCTCCTATATCGGCACATTGATTGACGATTTGGTAACAAAGGGCTGTAACGACCCATACCGCATGATGACCTCCCGTTCCGAATATCGGTTGCTTTTAAGACAGGATAATGCCGATACGAGATTAACACCTCTCGGAAGAAGTATCGGTTTGATTTCAGATGAGCGTTGGAAACGCTTTGAGGCAAAACAGGCGGCAATGGCGGCGGAATTGGAAAGAATAAAATCCACCGTTATCGCTCCGAGCGAAACATTGAACAAAATACTTGTTTCACGTGAAACATCGGAAGTTCATACGGGAATCAGATTGGTGGAGCTTTTGAAACGCCCGCAGTTGGATTATGCGGCATTGACGGCGGTTGATGTATCCCGTCCCGTTTTGGACGCAAATCTTATGGAACAAGTGGAGATACAGATTAAATACGAGGGATATATTCAGCGACAGCAAGCCGTTATTGATAAGGTCAGAAATCTGGAACAGAAAACATTATCCGAAGATATGGATTATGCGTCTATTACGGGATTGCGTTTGGAGGCAAGAGAAAAACTTGCAAAAGTAAGACCGCACACGATTGCACAGGCAAGCCGTATCAGCGGTGTAAGTCCGGCGGATATTTCCGTTCTTTTAATCTATTTGGCATCTTTGAAAAAACAAAAGGGCGTACAGAAACATGATGAACATGGAGAATGAATTAAAGACATGGTGTGCGGCGGAAAGCATGACGATTTCCGATGAACAGCTTTTGAAGTTTCAGCGTTATGCGGAACTTTTGGTTGAGTGGAATGAAAAGATGAATTTAACGGCGATTGTTGAACCGCATGATATTGCCGTCAAACATTTTATTGACAGCATAAGCCTTTTGCGGTGCGTTTCCGTTCCGCAAGGGGCGTCTGTTATTGACATAGGTACGGGAGCAGGTTTTCCGGGCATACCGCTCAAAATTATGCGTAACGATATTAAACTTAATCTTTTGGACAGCCTGAATAAACGGCTGACCTTTTTACAGGCTGTATGTTCGGAATTGGAGATTGAAAGCCGCTGTATTCATTCAAGAGCGGAGGACGGCGGAAGAAATCCGCAAATGCGGGAAAAATATGATGTTGCAGTTTCCCGTGCGGTTGCCAACCTGCCGGCATTGTGCGAATACTGTTTGCCGTATGTTAAAGTCGGGGGATTGTTCGTTGCAATGAAAGGTCCTGACGGTGCGGCAGAATTGGAACAGTCCCAAAAGGCAATACAAACTTTGGGCGGCAAAGTGCGGGAAGTTATCAATATAACCTTGCCCGATGATTTACAGAGAACGATTATTGTTATCAATAAGGTTGAAAAAACGGCGGCGGCATATCCCCGTCGTGGAGTAAAAATAAACAAACAGCCATTGAAAACCTGATGAAACAAAAAGGAAAACCTGTTGAAAATTCAACGGTGTTTTCCTTTTTTCATAGTGAGGAGAGAAAGTTATGTGTTTAGCTTTTAATGCCAATGAGTATGACGGAAAAATACGGCAGACCATGCCCTATTATGATATAATGTACACGCAGATTTTGGATTTGGTTCGGACGGTTGTACCTTATCCGAAAGCATGGTTGGATATAGGTTGCGGTAGCGGAAAAATTGGATTAACCTGTGCGGAACAATATAAAGAAAACTGTCCCTCTTTTGTTATGTGCGATGTTTCTGAGGAAATGCTGGATATAGCCAAACGGAATTTGACAGGAAAAATGAGGGCGGAATTTTGGAATTGTGCGGCACAGGATATAGATGAGCATGAACGCTTTGATGTAGTAACGGCAATTTTTGTCAATCATTACTTAAATAGAGAAGAACGGCTGAAATCTTTGAAAAACAGTTTGAATGCCTTGAAAAAGGGCGGGATTTTTATTACCTTTGAGAATACCGCTCCTTTGACACAACAGGGAAAGGCGGTTGCACTTGAACGGTGGAAAAGCTATCAGTTGGCTATGGGAAAAGAAAATACAGAGGTGCAAAAGCATATAGCACGCTATGGCGTTTCATATTTTCCGATAACGATTTCTGAACAGATTGCTTTATTAAGAGAAAGCGGATTTGAATATGCCGAGCCGTTTTGGTTTTCTTATTTACAGGCGGGATTTTACGCCGTCAAATAAAAAGCGGGGTTTCGTCAAATTTATATTTGTTGCGGCGTAAAACACAATGTTTCACATGAAACATTTTTAAAGTACCAAAAGCCGCCACACTGAATATGACAGCAATTTCAGTTTCATGGTGTTATAATACAAATAACATAAGGAAGTGATTGAAGTGCTGTTAAACCTTAGAAATGAGAAAAAAATCGTTGAAATTCCCATTATGTGTATTCGTCCGTGCCGCTCACAGGCAAGACGGATTTTTGATGATAATGAAATGGAATCTTTGACGCAAAGTATTAGGGAAAACGGAATTTTACAGCCTTTGACCGTTCGGAAAATCAATCCAAATGAATATGAACTTGTGGCAGGAGAGAGGCGGCTCCGTGCCGCCGCAAAAAGCGGTATGCGTAAAGTGCCGTGTATCGTTTTGAAATGCGATAACCGTCAGGCGAGTGTGTTTTCCCTTATTGAAAATCTCCAACGCACCGACCTGAACCCCTTTGAGGAGGCAGACGGTATTCAAAGGCTGATTGAAGAATTTGGGTTGACACAGGAGGAGGCTGCCAGGCGTTTGGGGAAAAAGCAGTCCACGATTGCCAACAAATTGAGATTGCTCAAATTGGACGATGAGGAAAGGGAATGGATTATCCGTTCAGGTTTGACGGAGCGTCATGCAAGAGCGTTGCTCAAAATTGATAACGCCGTAACACGAAAGATTGCTCTCAGCGAAATTATCGCCAGAGGAATGAATGTTGCACAGGCGGAACGCTACATAGCCAGTGCCATAGCCGAAAAAAAACAATCCAATTCCCGACAAAAGAACCGTTTTATTTTTAAAGATGTGCGGGTGTTTGTCAATACAATCAATAAGGCGATTGATACAATGAAAAGTTCGGGGATTGAGGCATTCAGCGAAAAAACAGAAACGGCAGATTATATTGAATATACGGTGAGGATTTCTAAGGGAAACACAACAGGCGAAAATGCGGGTCTATCTGTTAATGAAGCATAATTATAACGGGGCATACGATGTATGTCCCGTTATTGTTTCACGTGAAACA
>JBJEQG010000012.1:0-6510 GCA_051881635.1 Acutalibacteraceae bacterium | reverse complement strand
TATAAAACAAAAAATCCTGTCTGCATTTCTGCAAACAGGATTTTTGGCGGAGGACAAGGGATTTGAACCCTCGCGCCGGTTTCCCGACCTACTCCCTTAGCAGGGGAGCCCCTTCACCACTTGGGTAATCCTCCAAATTGGCAAATTAAAGAAAAATATGGCGGAGAGGAAGGGATTCGAACCCTTGCGCCATTGCTGACAAACGGTTTTCAAGACCGCCCCGTTATGACCACTTCGGTACCTCTCCATTTATTAACTTCTTGCGACATTTGTTATATTACCATATTTCACTTTGAATGTCAATAGTTTTTTGAAATTATTTGCTTATTTTTGCCCAAATTCTGAAAGAAGCCCAAAAGCCATATCTAATTGTGACAATGTTACCGTAACCGTTTTCATTTTTTCGGAACAGGTTAAAATATAACGCTCGTGTTCCCAAACAGTTAAATTGCTATTGGCTTTTAGTTTTGAAAAATCAGCCGCTAATCCTTTACCACTCAATTTTGCAATACATTCCTTTGCCGACCATAAACGGCAAAAGGCTCTTTCGGGCTGTTCATCATGCAAAACGCTTTCTTTTTCAGCGTCTGAGGCAATGCGTTCCAAAGTCATTGTGCGGAATGGGCGTATATCCTGTATATCAACCCCAACTTCTTTTTGAGATAATGCACACGCCACACCGTAAATACAATGGCTCATGTTAAAAAAAATTGACCTGTGGTTTTTCAAAACGGGTTTTTCATTTTCAATATAATCAAATTCCACTTTGCTTTCTTCCGCCGTCATGTTATACTCCGTCATTAAGGCATACCGCAAAAGTAAATATGCCGCTGCACATTGTTTTTTGTCATTGGTCTGCTTATAGCGTTCCGCCTTTTTAAAACGCTGTGGCGAAAGTTCCTTCAACATTCTTTGATAAATTGTATCGTCAATTCTTTCCAATTCCTCAAAAACATACAGCATTTTTGTACTCCTATACAAAATTTAAAAGTTCGTCTAATCGAGTGATTTTATAATCGCATAACGGGTGCGGCATTTCAATTCTATTTTTAAAGTCGAATAAACAAGTGTCCAAACCGCTGTTGCGTCCGCCCTGCATATCTGAGGTCAAAGAGTCCCCCACAACCAAAACATTTTCTTTATCTGCCGCATGAATTTCCCGTAGAACCTGTTCAAAGAATACCGCTGAGGGCTTGCTGACATTCATTTCTTCGGATATAAAAATTCCCTTGACATAGCGGTTTAAACCGCTTTTTTCAAAGCGGGGACGCTGTACTCTTGCCATGCCGTTAGTTATAATATAAATTTCACACCGTTCAGCCAATGCACCGAGCACCTCAAAAGCATTACCCATCGGAAAAATCTGCTGACTTAACGCCAAAACATAGTTTTCATTCAGTTTCAGCACATTTTCCTTTTCCGTTGAAAATCCAACCGCCGAACAGAATTTTTCAAATCTCAGATAATGCAATTCTTTTCGTGTAATTTCGCCCCGTTCCAAACTTTTCCATAAACTGTCGTTAATTTGGCTATACACTTTGGCTATTTCATCACTGAAACTTGCATTGCAATTTTCACAGGCTAATTTTAATGCACAATATTCCGACCTATGAAAATCAAAAATCGTATCATCAGCGTCCATTAAAATAATTTTATACTTTTTCACATTTTACACCTTTTCAATCATCGCTAACAGTTTCATTATTGGGGACTTCCGCATTAATTTCAAATGGTGTGCCATAAACTCTAATGAGCTGTCTTAAAAAGACATTGATAGCTGTTGACACAAAAATAACCCCTTTAATATTTTATAGATATTATAACATATTTTCATTACAACATCAAACTTTAATTTTTGATAAGTTATCGAACCGGTTTTATATAATTATCTGTTAGAACACAAACTATCAAAAGATTTTTTATCTTTTTTTAAAAAGTGCTTGACTTAGTAGTAAAAGTATGCTAATATAGTCTTGTCAGTTAGTAGTAAATTGATACTAAATATATTTTAGAGATTGACAAACTTCAAATATCTGATTGAATACTATGAAAGGGCTGAAAAATTATGAAAAGATTGTTGGTTGTTGTTGATTACCAAAACGATTTTGTTAACGGTACACTTGGCTTTGACGGTGCAGAACTTTTGGAACAGCGTATCGCCGAAAAAATTGGTGCATACCGTCAAAACAATGATGATGTCGCCTTTACGCTTGATACCCATGATGAAAATTATCTTTCCACACAAGAGGGAAAAAAACTCCCCATTCCACACTGTATCAAAAATACAAACGGAGGACAGCTTTTCGGAACAATTGCAGCTCTCCGCAAAGATACAGACAGATGTTTTGAAAAACCGACCTTTGGTTCAGACGGTTTGTATGAATGGCTAAAAACCACCGATTATACTTCGATTGAATTGGTTGGCTTGGTATCCAATATATGTGTTATTAGTAATGCGGTTTTGGCAAAAACAGCATTACCTGAGGCGGAAATCATAATTGACGCAAGCTGCACCGCCGCCGCTGATACAGCAATAAATAAAGCCGCCCTTGATATTATGAGCGGCTTGCAAATGAAAGTCATCAACAGAATTTAAGAAAAGGGGTATTATTATGAAAAACGAAAATTTGGCTATGCTTTGCGACTTCTATGAATTTACAATGAGTAACGGTTACTTCAAAACCGGTCTTGACAGAAAAAAAGTTTACTTTGATGTTTTCTTCCGTAGTGTGCCTGACGGTGGCGGTTTTGCGATTGCGGCCGGCTTAGAACAGTTAATTGACTACATTAAGGAACTCCACTTTGACACGGAAGATATTGAATATCTCCGTTCCAAAAAGATTTTTGATGAAAACTTTTTGAAGTATCTTGCCGACTTCAAATTCAGTGGCGATATTTATGCCGTTCCCGAAGGCACACCCGTTTTCCCCAATGAACCGATTTTGACGGTACACGCTTCCGCTATTGACGCCCAACTGATTGAAACCTTTGTTCTTCTTACCATCAATCATCAATCTTTAATTGCGACAAAAGCCAACCGCATTGTTCGTGCGGCGGCAGGGCGTGGTGTTATGGAGTTCGGTTCAAGACGAGCCCAAGGAGCAGACGGTGCCGTTCTCGGTGCAAGAGCCGCTTATATCGGCGGTGTTAATGGTACGGCGTGTGCATTGACGGATACGGCTTATGGCGTTCCTGCCTGCGGTACAATGGCACACTCTTGGGTACAGATGTTCGACAGCGAATATGAGGCATTCAAAACCTACTGTGAGCTTTATCCGAACAGTGCCACACTCCTTGTTGATACCTACAACACCTTAAAAAGCGGTGTTCCGAATGCCATTCGTGTATTTAAAGAAATTCTTGTGCCACAAGGCATTACAAACTTTGCTATTCGTTTGGATTCGGGTGATATTTCCTACCTCTCGAAAAAAGCAAGAAAAATGCTTGACGATGCAGGCTTGCAGTGCTGTAAAATTGTCGCCTCCAATTCTTTGGACGAATATCTTATCCGTGACTTGATTATGCAAGGAGCTGCGATTGACAGTTTCGGCGTGGGCGAGCGTTTGATTACTTCCAAAAGCACACCCGTTTTCGGTGGCGTTTATAAACTTGTTGCCGTTGAGCGTGAGGACGGCAGTATTCAGCCAAAAATTAAGGTCAGCGAAAATATCGGCAAAATTACCAATCCGCACTACAAAAAAGTTTACCGTCTTTTTGACAATGAAAGCGGCAAGGCGTTAGCCGACCAACTTTGCATTTATGATGAAACCATAGACGATACAAAACCGCTGACGATTTTTGACCCGAATGCCACTTGGAAAAGAAAAACTTTGACGGATTACACCGCAAAAGAACTTCAAGTCCCGATTTTCCTAAACGGACAATGCGTTTATACATCTCCGACAATAGATGAAATCCGCACCTATTGTGCTAAACAGGTTGAATTGCTTTGGGACGAGGTTAAGCGTTTTGAAAACCCGCACACCTATTATGTTGACCTCTCCCAAAAACTTTGGGAAACAAAACAAGACCTCTTAAAGGCAGTTAAAGAAATATGAACACACAAAATGGGAAAGCCGTAAACAACCGGCTTTCCCATTTTTATTTTCCGTAACAGACAATTTTATCTGTTCGTTTTCCATTTTGGATAATTTTATCCCTTATATTTGTTTTTTTCCTTTGGACAAAGTTTCAGCATATTTTTTTCATATTTGAAAAGATATGAAACGGCATATCCCAAAAGCAACCACAGAATAACCATAAAATATGATATTGTACCAAAAATCGTAATCTCAAAAAATGAATAAACACAATACGCCGCAAGAAATGATACTAAGGCAGATAAAATGTTATTGTCTTTCTTATCATCATCGGTTAGAAAAACAACTTTCATCATGCCCTTTGCCAACGCTACCGCAAATATAACAAAAATCGCCAAACCAATCAATCCCGTACTCACTAAAATTGTCAAATAACCGTTATGAAAGTCCGAAAACTTCAAACCACCTAAATAAATTTTTCCGTAATCTACAATATTTTCATGCCCGATACCAAACAACGGAAACCTTGTAAACAATGCAACTGCCTGTTTCCAAAGTGTAAAGCGTCCGCTGTCAATGTTGGTGTTTTCATGGTTAAAGGTTATTTCCTGCTTTTCAACGGTTTTAGATACCGTATGAACACTGAGCTGTTCCAAAGGTAAAGGGTGTTCGGGAATTTCCGCTGTAATCGGCGGACTTTCCTGTCCTGTTCCTATGCTTAAAATATAGGACATCGTACTTTGGGAAACGCTCCTCAGCGAAAACAGTCCCAAAACCAAAATCACGCTCGCTAAAAACCACACTCCAAAACGCAAGATAAATTTGCCTATATGAATATGCTTTAACGAACCGAAAAACCGAAACATTAAGATAAAACACCAATAAGTCATAAGAAACAAAATTGAGGCGTTGGAGTCCGATAAAAACAGCGACAGCAAATTAACCGCCATACAAACACCATTGAGAATGAGATATTTTTTCGGACATTTTCCCTTTTGTCCTTTTATGCGAATATCTATATGCAGAAAGACAATCGCCATAACCGCATAAAATGCCAAAATATTGGCGTTTGTAAATATGCCGACAAAGCGGTTTTCTTTAATTCCGAAATAATAATCCCAAAGTGTAAATCCGTTTTTATCAAAAAATAAGACCACATAGCTTGCCAACATAAATATGGTTGTCAGATAGCCCAAAAGCGGCAAAAGCGTTTTCATTTCTTTTCGGACCTGACTGTTTGATGTTACGGCATGAAGCCCATAGAACAAAAACATCAAAATGGCATTTGTATAAAGCGTATAGATATTTTCCGCAAAATTTGTTGTACAGTGGAACAGTACGCCAATCAATGCCGTTCCAAAGAAAAGATACAAAATCTTGCGGTACCGCAGACGAAATAAAAAGCCTTTACACAAATAATTTCGGACAAAAACAAAAAACGCCCACACCAAAAGGGGAACAAGGAGTACAAAACACCAATGGTCTATAATGCACAAGCCCGAAAACAAAAGCAAAACAACAAAAGTTTTTCGGAACAAAGCAGAGTCACAAAGAACAGGGTAGAGTGACCGTAATATTTTTATAAAATTCTCCCCCTTTCGCAAAACACAGGGGCAATACCCTTGTGCAGACATTATAGCATACACAGCTTATACTTTCAATTCAGCGGCATACAATATACCTATATTTTACAAAACCGCCGCCACTGTCATAAACATGAGTTTTATATCATAGAAAAAATTAAAACGGCGGATATATTCCAAATTATATTCCATTTTTTGAGGGAGAACCTCTGAAATATAAGTTTCGTCCGCATTTTCGGCATTGGACAAAAGTTTTTCTTCGTCTTTAAACTTAATGCTTGCCAAAGATGTTATTCCTGCCGGCATAAGCAAGGTTGCCATCATTTCTGGTGTATAGCAATCAACATACTTTTCAACCTCAGGTCTTGTACCGACAAAACTCATATCGCCTTTAAGAACATTCAAAAGCTGGGGCAATTCGTCCAAACGGCACTTTCTCAAAAAACGCCCTGCCTTTGTCACACGGGCATCATTGCTTACTGTGACTTGCGGACCTTTTTGTTCTGAATTTGCAACCATCGTCCGAAATTTAAATATTTTAAAAACCCGTCCATAGGTTGTCACTCTTTTTTGCCTGAAAAACACACCGCCCTTTGAGTCACAGGCAATCCAAATTGAAATAATTAAAAACAGCGGTGAAAGAATAATCAGCAAAATAAGAGCCATAATAAAATCAAAGCCCCGTTTCACCGCCAAACTTCCTGTTCTGTGTTTCAATATTTCGTAATACGGACGAACCGCCTCATTCCTAAATTCTTTAGGCAACTTCTCCCACTTTTTCACCCATGCAACCTCCCTTTGGAAATATTCTTATAGCGTTAAATCAAATACCTTTTGCATAAGAAAAGGTTGAATCGTTGGGTATGTCCAATTTGTTGGCAAAGTGT
>JBJEQG010000011.1:0-6664 GCA_051881635.1 Acutalibacteraceae bacterium | reverse complement strand
GGTGCGGGTGTCAACAGGCTGACAACAACAATGGCGATACAAGCGAGAATGAATGCGGGCAAAAGCTCGTAAATATCCCACAAACCGCCCAACGGACGGAGAATATATTTCCAAACGAAAACCATAATTCCGCCGAGAACCATGCCCGACAAAGCACCCCATTTATTCGTGCGTTTCCAGAACAACGCAAACAACACAACAGGTCCGAAAGTTGCACCAAAACCTGCCCATGCAAAGGATACGATGTTAAATACGGAGCTGTTCGGGTCCCATGCGATGAATACGGCAATAACGGCGATTACAACCAATGTTGCACGGGCGATAATCATGGACATTTTTGGGGAAGTCTTTATTTTGAAAAGTCCGTTGATGATGTTTTCAGACACGCCCGAAGATGCCGCCAAAAGCTGTGAGTCAGAAGTGGACATTGTTGAGGCGAAAATACCGGCAAGAATTAAACCTGCAATCAAGGCAAGAACAACACCGTTTTGACCGAGAAGATTCGCAATCTGAACAATGATTGTTTCAGGGTCGTTCAACGGTTCAAGGGCATTGTTGGCAACCATGCCCAAGCCGATAACGCCAATCAAAACGCCAATGGCAAGAGAAATTACAACCCATACCGTTGCAACACGGCGTGAAAGTTTGAGCTTTTTGCTGTCACCGATAGCCATAAAGCGGAGCAAAATGTGTGGCATACCAAAATAGCCGAGTCCCCATGCCAATGTTGAAACAATCGTGAGGAAACCGTAAGGATTTGATGTGCCGTTTGCGGCGTTGTAACTTTCCGTAAGGCTGAAATATCCGGGCAGTGATTGTGCATTTTGAATAACTGCGTCCCAGCCGCCCGCATTGACAATACCGAAACCGAAAACGATAATAAGGGCAATCGTCATAATGATACTTTGGATAAGGTCGGTTGTGCTTGCCGCAAGAAATCCGCCGACACAGGTATAACCAATAATGATAATGGCACTCGCAATCATGGCAACATGATAGTCAAGGTTGAAAATCGTGCCGAAAAGTTTGCCGCAAGCCGAAAAGCCCGATGCCGTATAAGGTACGAAAAATACAACGATAATTACGGCGGCAATCGCCATAAGGATTTTTTGCTTATCCCTGAAACGGTTGGAGAAAAAGTCGGGGATTGTAATGGAATTTGTCTTGACGGAATAATTCCTCAGACGCTTTGCGACAATGAGCCAGTTAAGGTAAGTGCCTACTGCAAGACCGATTGCCGTCCATGCGGCATCGGCAATACCCGTTAAGTATGCAACGCCGGGTAAGCCCATTAACAGCCAACTGCTCATGTCGGACGCTTCGGCACTCATTGCCGTAACGATTGGACCGAGCCGCCGTCCGCCAAGATAGAAATCGTCAACGGTGCGGTTCTTGCGTGAATATGCGATACCAACACCGAGAACAACCAACAGATAAGCAACAATCGCAATCGCCATGCAGATTTGTTCTTGTGTCATGCTGTAAAATCCTTTCTTTTATGTAATTTTTTGTTGAACAGTGCAAAAAAATGCACAATACTTATAAATTTTACCATAAATTCATTTTTATAACAAGCTATTTTCAAAAAATAGGTTATTTACACAAGATTGATAGGGAAAATACAGGCACTATGCATAAAACGGTACGGCTGTTTGAAAAAAATATGTTGTGTATGTAAATTTTTCCTTTACAAACTGTTAAAATTATTATAGAATGAAAACAAATCAACCCGAAAAAAATTAAGGAGTGGTAAAATGAGCCTGTCAAAGAAAACAAATGCTCCCAAAAATTTGTTGAAAAAGTCAGTCGGCATTGTTTTGGCGGCGGCTGTTCTGGGGACAACACTTGGCGGTTTTATGCCGCTGTCACAAGCGGAAACAACCGTCAGTGCGGCAACTGCGGACGATTACAGTCTGGCGGATACAAGTCAGCATGGCGTTATTCTCCATGCGTGGAACTGGTCATTTAATAACATTAAGGAAAATATGGAAAAAATCGCTGAGTGCGGTTATACCTCCATACAGACCTCGCCCATTCAGATTGCCAAAGAAGATACAAAGGGCAAGTCGGTGTCAAGCTGGTGGGTTTATTATCAACCGGCAGGTTTCAGTATTGACGATACGGGCGGCAGTGCTTTGGGAACAAAGGAAGAATTTAAGGCGATGTGTGAAGAAGCCCATAAGTACGGTATTCATGTCATTGTCGATGTTGTCGCCAACCATTTGGGCAACAAAAGCAATTGGACAAACCTTTGCACAAGGGCTTACACCTATGAGCCGGATATTGCCGACCGTTGGCTGTTTCACGATGAAGGCACCTGCAACGACAGCAGTGCCTATTATGTAACCAAAGGTCAAATCGGTATGCCCGACCTCAAAACGGAATCAAGTACCGTTCAAAAGAGGGTTTTGGCGTATTTAAAGGAATGTATTGACTGCGGTGCGGACGGTTTCCGCTTTGATGCCGCAAAACACATTGAAACACCCGATGATGGCAGTCAGGCGAGCAATTTCTGGCCGACAGTCATTGACGGTGCAAAATCTTATTATGCCGACAACGGCTATTTCTCCTCACTGTACTGTTACGGTGAGATTTTGAACACTTGCGGCGGCGGCAGAAGTTACAGCTCCTATACACCTTATATGAGCGTTACGGACAACACAACAGGCAACAACATTACAAAAGCCGTAAACAACGGTAATGCGTCCGGTGCCGCAACACCAAGCTATAATACGGGGCTTTCAGCCTCAAAGATTGTCTTGTGGGCGGAGTCGCATGACACCTATTCCAACAAGGAAAAAGAATCCACAGGTTATTCGACATCAACAATCAATAAATCGTGGGCATTGGTTGCCTCACGCACAAAAGCAACCGCATTGTATTTTGCCCGTTCAAAAGGATATTGTTCGGGAACTTTGGGAGAAATTGAATCAACGGCATGGTGCAGTGATGAAGTTGCCGCCGTAAATAAATTCCATAACGCTTTTGTCGGACAAAGTGAATATTTGTCGTCCAGCGGTTCGATTGCATATAATGAGCGTGGCACAACGGGCGTTGTCCTTGTCAACTGTTCGGGAACATCAGCCTCCGTCAGCGTTACCGCCCATAAAATAGCAGACGGTACATATACCGACAGGATTTCGGGCAATACATTTACCGTAGCGGACGGAAAAATTAAGGGCAAAATCGGCAGTACGGGTATTGCCGTTGTCTACAATCCATATACGACAGCCCCAAAAGCCACCGCATCACCTGAAAATACGGCATTTACGGACACTCTGAGCATTAGCCTGAAAGTATTAAACGCCACAGAGGGCAGTTATGTCACAAGCGAGGGCGTTTCGGGAACATTTACCAACAGCAAGACCATTACTATTGGCTCAAAGACGGAAAAGGGACATTCAATCAATGTTTTCGTTACGGCAAAGAACAGTGAGGGTAAAACCGTAACCGAAAAATACAGCTACTTCAAAAAAGACCCCGACAACACTTATATTTATTTTGACAATTCAAGCTATAACTGGACGGCGGTTTATGCGTATATTTACGACAACAGCGGTTCGGAAACCCTGAAAAATGCAACATGGCCGGGCGTACAGATGACCAAAAACAGCGACGGTCTGTATGAAATGAAAGTTCCCGATGAATTGAAAAACGGTAAGGTTATTTTTACGCAGAGCAAGTCCACAAGCACAAACCGCTATCCCGCTGACGGTGAGTCGGGAATACCGATTAACGGCGAAAACATGATTTTTACCGCCAACCATTCATGGGGATTGTACATTCCCGATGAACCTCTGCAAAACTATTCAACCCTCAGTGCGTCCTCGATTGTAAAATCACAGTCGGTAACCATAACGGGAGCGGCTATGGGCAGTACGGGTACATATCAGTATGCCGTTGCGGTCAAACACAGCACCGCCTCGAATTATACGGTTATTAAAAATTACAGTGCGGAAACAACAAAAACATGGACACCGTCCAAATCGGGAAAATATACGATTATTGTTAAGGTCAAGGACAGTGAGGGAACGGTTGTTTCCAAGAGCTTTACACTGAATGTCAGCGAGAAACTGACAAATCAGTCCGCACTCAGTGCAACAGCCATTACAAAAGGGCAGAGCATTACAATTAACGGTGCGGCAACGGGCGGTAAAGCTCCGTATCAATATGCAATCGTTGCCAAACACAGCACAGCCTCAAACTATACGGTTCTGAAAAACTATGACGGCACAAACACAAAAGTTTGGACACCGTCCAAAACGGGAACTTATACGGTTATTGTTAAAGTTAAGGACGCTAACGGCACAATCGTTGGCAAATCCTTTACGGTAACGGTTCAGGCAAACGGTTTGACAAACAATTCCGTTGTTACGACAACAAAAATTCAGTTGGGAAAGGGCATTACATTGAGAGGAGTTGCCGAAGGCGGCACAGAACCTTATCAATATGCAATGCTCGCCAAACACAGCACAGCATCAAATTATACGGTTCTGAAAAGCTATGACGAAACCAACACAAAGTATTGGAAACCGTCCAAAACAGGAACTTATACGGTGCTTATCAAAGTTAAGGACGCTAACGGCACAGTGGTCAGCAAATCATTTACAATTACGGTAGAATAAGATTTAAACCAACACCCGTACACATTTTTTTGTGTCGGGTGTTTTTGTTTTTAAAGAATAAAAAAATTTTTTAATTTTTTTAAAAAAACGCTTGACTTTTTAAATCCAATGTCGTATAATAAACAAGCGTTGAGGTTACAGACGAAGAAAACGCCCTCAGTGCTTGTATGGTGGGTATAGCTTAGTTGGTTAAAGCGCCAGTTTGTGGCACTGGAGACCATCGGTTCGACTCCGATTATCCACCCCACTTTTTATTATGAATAATCCCGTTTCCCCTTAAACGGGATTGTTTATAACTTTAATTAACATCTTTTTATGATGGGGTGTAGCCAAGCGGTAAGGCAACGGACTTTGACTCCGTCACTCGCTGGTCCGAATCCAGCCATCCCAACCAAAATATGACTCATTAGCTCAGTTGGCAGAGCACTTGACTTTTAATCAAGGTGTCCGGAGTTCGAATCTCCGATGGGTCACCATAAAAGACAACGGATAGATAATGTCCGTTGTCTTTTTTTTGTTTTTGGTTTACTGACGGACGATTATTTGTGTTTGACCACCTCCAAAAAATAAATTGACTAACCACACCCTTAAAGTGCAAAAGTGGAACTTGAAGTCCCAATTCCGAAAGGAGTACGGAAATAAAAATCGAAACCTTGCAGAAAAGAATAATCAATGCAAAGAAGAAAATCGGCAAAAAACAGCCTAAAAGTATACTATTTGTAACAATCCTGAAAAATAGCCTCTTTTATTTTAATCTTAGTGGTTTATAATATTCATGCGTTTATCCTGCTGAACATATGTAAAATTATTGACAGATTTTTCTTATAATGATATAATCATTATAAATAATTTCGACAATTTTATATATAATTAGACAATTAGACGAAACAAAAATATACATATATCATTTTAATTTTCATTTGTAGATAAAAAGCACAATTATGCAGTAATGTTTACTGTGTAAGGGTGATTTTGCTTTTTTGAGATTACTTTTGTTAATAAAGGAGTGTTCAAGTTGAGTAAAAATAAAAAAATAAGTTTTGTTGTCATTCTGTTGCTAATTATTGTTTCAATATATGTAGGTGTTGTTTTAGCTTTTATTGTACAGAACACCGAAAAGCGTGCGAATACATTTACATTTGGAAATGCAAGTATAAGCCTTACCGAAAAAGAATGGGATAAGCTTACGGAAAAAGAGCGTACACTTTATCCGGGAAAAGAAATAACAAAAGACCCGAAAGTAAAAAACACAGGAGAAAGCAATTTATATGCTTACATAGAAATAACCATACCCTGTGCAAATGTTTGCACAGTTGGGGTTGATGAAAACGGCAAGGAAATTATCAACGATGCTGCACAAAATGAGCTTTTCAGTTACGAAGTAAATTCAGGCTGGGAGCTTCTCAAACAAGATACGGACGGTAACAATAAAATATATGTTTATGCATATACGAAAAAAATTCTTGTACCAAATGAAGAAACTAATAATCTTTTTGATAAAGTGAAATTTTTGAATATAGCCGAGGGAGAGATTAAAAAAGGAACTGAGCTTGATATATCCGTAAATGCCTATGCTATTCAGTCAGATTATCTGAATGAAACAGGAGATACATTAAAAGAAAAAATGTTGGATGCTTATTCAAAGATAAAATAAATAAGCAATGAGGTGAAATGATAATGAAAAACAAAATCAAAATAATTATTGTATTGATTTTGTGTGCTGCTCTGTGTACTGTATCATTTACAGTTACATACTCTTATCTTACTTCACAGGACAGTTCTGTAAATACATTTATTGTTGGAGAAAATACAGTTGAAATTACAGAAGAATATGAGCCGCCTAAAAAACTATCACCGGGTATTGAGTTTAAAAAATCACCGTCAGTCAAAAATACAGGCAATCTGCCTTGCTTTGTCCGTGTGAGAGCAGATTTTTCCGACAGCAGAGCAGAGGAGTTTTGTGAACCGCTTGATATTGATACTCAAAACTGGGAATATAATGAGTCAAGCGGATATTACCTTTATAAAAATATTTTAAA
>JBJEQG010000010.1:0-6760 GCA_051881635.1 Acutalibacteraceae bacterium | reverse complement strand
TGTTATGATTTTCATTAAAATTACAGGGCTTTTGCTTTTGTCAGCGGCAGGGACAGGTTGCGGAATTTATGCCGCACTCAGATTAAAAAGCCGTACCGTTCTTTTGGAAAGCTATCTTGTTTTTCTTAAAGAGGTTGAAATAAAAGTGCGTTTTGGGCAGTGCAGCATTGAAGAAATATTATCTTCAAGCTATGAAAACGAAGTACTGAATTTTATTTTGCAGGATTGCAGAAAAAACTTGCATACCGATTTGCATTTTTCAGAAATATGGATAAAAACACTTTCCAAAGCACAGAGTAAAGGGAAACTGTCCCGACAGGAATTTTTGCTTTTTAAAGCGTTTGCCGATTTTGGAACAAGTGATGTGGAGGGGGAGCTTTCCCGTTTGGAAATGCACAGACAAAAAACTGAACAGCAATATGAGGCTCTGCTAAAAGAATATTCGGATAAAGGTAAACTCTACCGTACTTTGGGAATTTTTGGCGGTACAGCGTTGGGATTGATTATAATATAGCCAAGAAAGCAAGGTGTTCAAAATGAGTGTGGAACTGATTTTTAAAATTGCCGCCATAGGTATCATCGTAGCAGTACTCAGTTTGGTACTGACACGGTCTGGGCGTGAGGAACAGGCAATGATGACCACGCTTGCCGGACTGATTGTCGTTTTGCTGATTTTAGTGGAGCAGATTGCTAATCTTTTCACAACCATAGAAAGCCTTTTCGGTTTTTAGTATTGCCTTCAATTCCTACATAGTTTTTGCAGAATGAAAATTTGAAATGTTATTTAATGATGAATTATGAATATGTTGTCTGTTTTTGGGTTGGCATTGGTTGCCGCTGCTGCTGCTTTGGCATTAAAAAAGTATGCTCCTGAGATTTCGGCACTTATCGCTGTGGCAGCGGGACTGATTATTTTAGTTTTTGTATTGACAAAGCTGCTGCCCTCAATCAATACAATGGCGGACTTGCTTGAAAATACAACCGTTCCCAGAGAGTATCTTGCGGTTTTGCTCAAAGCGGTCGGAATTAGTTTGGGCGTAAAATTTACTTCCGATACCTGTAAAGACATGGGACAAAATTCGATTGCCGCCAAGGTAGAATTTTCGGGACGGGTAGCCATATTGTTGTCAGCCTTGCCATTATTTGAAGATGTTGCGGAAATTATTATCAACTTGATTAGTGGTGCAGCATAAGAATAAAAGGACGGGAAAGCACAATATGAAATACTTTTTTTCGGTTTTGTTGTTTCTGTTCTGTGCATTGTTGTTTCCGTTAAATGTACAGGCTCAGGAAACGGACCAAATGACGGAGATTTATAAAGAACAGGCGGAATGGAGCGGTACAGACCGTTTATTTTCCGCTTTGGACAAGGACACGCAAAATGCATTAAAAAGTATTGGCATAAGTGAAGCCGATACGGACTTGCTTTCCGAAATTGATACAGGAAAAATCTTTTCGGAAGTAACCGTTCTTTTGAAGGAGAATAGTCAAACTCCTTTGCGGTGTTTGGGTATTTGTATCGGAATTATGCTTTTGTGTGCCGTAGTTGAAGGGAGCAGTCTGACTTTGCAAGAGAAATCACAAAATACGGTTCTTTCTCTTGTTGGAACATTGGCATTAACTTCCGCAGTCATTATTCCTGTTTGTCAAACCATAGGGCGTGTTTGTGAGGTTATAAACGGTGTATCGGGTTTCATGCTTTTGTATGTGCCGATTATGGCTGGATTGATGGCAACGGCAGGACAGGAAATATCAGGTGCGTCCTATTACGGATTGATGATGACAGCAGGTCAAAGTGTTTCGCAAATTTCATCAAAGCTTATTATTCCTTTACTTAATATTTTTTTAGGCATATCCGTTACCACAGCTATTTCTCCCCGTATGAATTTAAAAGCATTCTGCGATACAGCGTATAAAGTCGCCAAATGGGTGTTAAGTTTTGTGACGGCGTTGTTTGTTACATTGTTGACGGTTCAAACTTTGGTGACATCTTCAATGGACAGTGTTACAAATAAAACTTTGCGTTTTGCGGTCAGCACATTTGTGCCTGTGGTCGGCAGTGCGTTGGGTGATGCGTTGACAACCGTCAGCGGCAGTTTAAAGTTGTTGAAGTCGGGGGCAGGTGTCTTTGCCATTATTGGAGCATCATTCATATTTCTTCCGGTTTTATTGGAATGTTTTGTATGGCAGATAACATTATTTTGTACAGCGGCGGCAGGAGATTTGTTCGGTTTAAAATCGTTGTCAGGTCTTTTACAGGCGGTTTCTAAGGTTATTTCGATGATGATTGCTCTTTTGGTTTGCCTGATGTTTATTTTCGTTATTACAACCGTCATAATTCTGATTGTAGGTAGAACATAAAGTCATACCGTTCTTTCAAAAAGGAGGTGGGAACGGTGGAACAGATTACGGCATGGGCGGCAGGCTTATGTTTATGTGCGTTGGTTTGTGCCATTTTGGAAATTATAACACCGGACGGCAGTACAGAGAAGATTGTGCGGTTTGTTTTGGGTTTGTTTATGATTTGTGCCGTTGCCGTACCATTGGTTAATATTTCTTTGAATTTTGAAGATTGGGCGGTTGTGGCACCATATAAAGAAAACAGTCAATTAGAAACTGAAATACAGAACCAAAGTTTGCGTTTGGTTAATGAAGCATTAGAGGAGCAGATTAAAACCGTAACCGCCCGCTTTGATACCGTTCCGATAAAAACAGAGATACATACGGATATTGACGGGAATAATCGCATATCAATAGTATCGGTAACGATTGTTTTGGAGCATGATGTTGCCGAAAAATCCCTGCAAATTAAAAATGCGGTAAAAACCGAGTTAGGATTGGACTGTAATACGGTTATTGCGGAAAATAAGCTGACGGGGAGTTGAAATCAATGGCAGAGCATGAAAATGCGGATTTTTCTTCGGAAAATAATTCAAAAGGCAAGAAGTTCAGTGCAGAAAGCATGAGAAGAATTGTTCTTTTTGCCGGTATTGCGGGAATTGCCCTGATTTTTCTCTCCAATTTCCAATTCGGCAGTCATAAAGAAACGACAGAGGAGGTCAAGATTGACGAAACATCTGTGGTTGAGGAATATCGTTTGCGACTGAGTGAGGAGATGGGGAATATGCTTGCCGGTATAGAGGGGGTTGGAAAAACAAAAATTATGATTACTTTGGACCAAACAACACAAACCGTTTATGCGACTGAGGAGGACAATCAATCCAAAACAGAGGGTTCAAATACCCAAACAAGCCTTAATAAAAATTATGTCATCATTCGTGAGGAAAACGGCGGAGAAAATGGTCTGACCATAACTACAATTTTGCCTAAGGTTAAAGGAGTGTTGGTTGTCTGTGAGGGGGGCGGAAAAGAGGAAGTCAGAGAAAGCGTGATAAATGCCGTTAGTGCAGCACTTGGCGTTTCATCTTCCCGTATCTGTGTATCAAAATTATCATCATAAACAGGAGGAAAATACGATGACATTCGGAAAAAGACAACTTGTGGCAGGTGCATTGGTTTTGGCTCTCGGAGCCGCAGTTTATTTGAATTGGCAGTTTGCTCAGAATGATGTTGTAACTGTTGACGATACAAGTTCTGCCCAAACAAAGCAGTTAGGACAGGCGACTTATGTCAACACATCTGTTTCGGCTGTTGAAAGCAGTGCAGATGAAAGTAAAAAACCGACAGAAAGTTCAACGGTTAGTGAAACAACAGAAACGGAAATTAGTTCGTCCGAAACGCAAAGTGCAGAAGAAATTTTTGCCGCAGAACGAAAAAACCGTAAAAAGGTTTATGAGGAATCTGTGGCTTTGCTGAAAGATGTATTGGAAGCGGCGTCATCAGATACAACCGCAAAAGCTCAGGCGGTAGCCGAAGCGGCTGAAATTGCCGCACAGATTAAGACAGAAAGCGACATCGAAACCATGATAAAATCAAAGGGATTTAAAGACTGTTTTGTCTTTATCAATAATGACAGTTGCAGCGTTATTGTAACGAAAGGGGGGTTAAACGAAAATACCGCTGTTGCTATCAAAGATATTGTCAACACACATGGAGGTATTGCCTTTGATAAAATTACAATTTCGGAAGTTTAAATACCGCAGTAAGAAAAAGCCTTTATTAAGTTTTTCCTCAGATTATATTTCACGAATTTGTAAGCTCTATTTTATAGAATGACTCAAAGGCGGTACGGCTTATAAGCTGTATCGCCTTTTGGGATTTATATTAAACGATAAAGAGAGGCTGTGATATTTTCTAAAAAATATTGAAATTTATTTTTCTCTTGTGTATGATAAAAGGGTATAAATTATATTAAGAAAGGAAATAAAAAGAATGCGTCTTTTGAAAAAATGTATTTCTGCTGTTATTTCAGCAGGAATTATATTGGGAAGTTTTTCGTTAGGTGCTGTGGCGAATTTGCAAACCTCAGCGGCAACCTTTGAAGATATTAACCAATCCTCTGTTTTTGTTAAACAACAGTCCTCTGATACCTGTACTTTGGCATCAAATGTTATGATGCTGAGAAGAACAGCCATGCTTAACGGTGATGAAAATTGGGCGTCAATTACTGAGGCATCAGCAAAATCAAGTATTTGGTATGATGGGGCGGGAATGTTGCTTGATTATACATATAAAGGTATTACCGTAACCTGTACACGAACAGCCTCAACATCTGCCGCATCTATCCGTAAAGAGCTTATTGATGCTTTGAATGACCACCCAGAGGGTATCGTTATTTATGATTATGATATTCCTCATGCCGTACTTTTAACGGACTATACAAACGGCGTTTTCTATTGTGCCGACCCGTCAAATTCCGTTGCGTCAGGACGCATACCGATTTCAAAAGCATCTGTAAAAGTGGAAAATATCGAGTCTTATTGGTATGTGGTCAGCCCTGATGTTGATTTTTCCTCTAATAATTCTGCAATTTCCGAAAAATGGCAGGTTACAAGCACAAGCGGTCTTAATCTAAGAAGCGGTGCGGGAACAAGTTATAGTGTTTATACTACAATTCCTTACCAAAAGCAGTTTACCGTTACGGATAAAAAGTCTGCTGAGGGTTATACATGGGGTTATACAACATATAACGGTTATTCAGGTTGGTGTGCTTTGGATTATGCACAGAGTGTTGACAGTAATTTTTTAACCAATAATTCCTATCTCAGCAGTACAACAATTACAAAAGGTTCGTCTGTTACCATTACAGGCAGTGCCACAGGCGGAACAAGTCCCTATAAATATACAATGCTTGTACGCAAAAGCGGAGAAAGTACATGGACAACCATTCGTCCGTCAAGTACAACATCATCTTATACATGGACACCAACATCAACAGGTGTATATAATGTATGGATTAAAGTTACAGACAGCGAAGGAAACTATGACAACAAAATTATCAATTTAACGGTTCAGTCATCTTCAACACCTTTGAAAAACAATTCAACCCTTAGTGCCACAACAATTACAAAAGGTTCGTCTGTTACCATTAAGGGCAGTGCCACAGGCGGAACAAGTCCCTATAAATATACAATGCTTGTACGCAAAAGCGGAGAAAGTGCATGGACAACCATTCGTCCGGCAAGTACAACATCATCTTATACATGGACACCAGCCTCTATTGGTACATATAATGTTTGGGTAAAGGTTACAGATGCAAATGGCATATCAGAAAACAAAATCATCAATTTAAATGTAAAGTCTACAACTCCCTTAGCAAATACATCAACATTCAGTGCAACGACCGTTTCGTTGGGTTCGTCTATAAAGATTACAGGAAGTGCCATAGGAGGTACGGGCATATATACTTATGCAATTATGGCACGATACAGCGGTGATACTACATGGACAACACTAAAAGAGGGAAATTCAACATCAAATTTCACATGGACACCCAAAAAAATGGGAAAATATAATCTTTGGGTTAAGGTCACAGACAGTTCAGGAGATTATCAAAATAAAATTGTAACGGTAACGGTTAATTGACAGAGGGAATGACTATGTTGAACAAAGGTGATAAAGTTGCAATATGTGTATGTTCCAATCCACTCAATCCGCAAGGCGTAAAAGATGTTTATGAGATTAAAAGGTATTTTGAAAGTTTTGGTTTAGAACCTGTTTGCAGTCCGATTTTGGAAGAAACCGAACCTATAATTGACGAACATTTTTTTAAACAGAGAGCTGAAATTTTACAAAATTTCTTTCTTGCTCCCGATGTAAAAGCCATTTTTGATGTATCTGGCGGTGATTTGGCAAATACGGTTATAGACTATTTGGATTTTGAACTTATTAAAGCCAATGCAAAACCTTTTTTCGGATACAGTGATTTAACCGTTATTCTTAATGCACTTTATATGCAGACAGAACAACCCATGTGTTTATATACGGTGCGTAATTTAGCTCGTGAGTTTGGAGGTATTCAAAGACAACGCTTTAAGGAAAGTATTTTGGAAAGTAAGAATACACTGTTTGACTTTGAATACCGTTTTTTGCGAGGTACAGCCGTTGAGGGAATTGTTGTTGGCGGAAATATCCGTTGTTTTCTAAAACTCGCAGGAACACCCAATTTCCCCGAAATGCATGATAAAATTTTGTTTTTGGAAAGTTTGGGCGGTGAGCCTTATCTTCTGTTGTCCCAACTTCATCAAATGAAACAAATAGGTATTTTCAAAAAGATTAAAGGCTTGATTTTGGGAACTTTTACGAATATTGAAAAAAACTATTCCCGAAAAACGGTTGAGTCGATTGTACTTGATGTAAC
>JBJEQG010000009.1:5199-29333 GCA_051881635.1 Acutalibacteraceae bacterium | reverse complement strand
CTTATGGGCGTTTATGACGATAAACTTGTTGAACCGTTGGCACAGGTTTTGATGAATTTGGGCGTGAATAAGGGTATGGTTGTTTGCGGTGCGTCAAAGTTGGACGAGGCAACAATTTCGGGCAAAAATCTTGTTTGCGAAATTAAGGACGGCAAACTGAACACCTTTGAGCTGAACCCCGAAGATTACGGTTTTGCGATTTGTACGCTTGAAGATTTGATTGGCGGTACACCTGAGGAAAATGCACAGATTACAAAGGACATTTTGACAGGGGCATTAAAGGGTGCAAAGAGAGATGTTGTTGTTTTGAATACGGCTTTGTGCCTGTATATTGCGGAAAAGGCTGAGAGTATTCAAGAGGGCGTTGCGTTGGCAAATGAGATTATCGACAGCGGCAAGGCGGCACAACAGTTGGAAGATTTCATAAAGGCAACAAATGCTTTTGAGGCTTAACAGGTGACAGACTATGATATTGGATACATTGGCACAGGCAACACAGAAGCGTGTTGCGAGAGAAAAAGAAGTGATTTCTCCCGAAGAAATGAGCCGAAAGGCGTTGGAATTGCCAAAGGGGGATTTCAGATTTGAAAAGGCACTGAAAAGCGGCGATATTTCCTTTATTTGCGAGGTTAAGAAAGCGTCACCGTCAAAGGGCATTATTGCGGAGGATTTTCCGTATGTTGATATTGCGGTACAGTATGAAACGGCGGGAGCGTCTGCAATTTCCGTACTGACCGAACCCGAATATTTCAAGGGGGATATTCGCTATTTGCACGAAATTTCCCAAAAGGTGCGTGTTCCGCTTTTGCGTAAGGATTTTACGGTTGACCCGTATATGATTGACCAAGCCCATGTTTATGGGGCAGCGGCAGTGCTTTTGATTTGTTCGCTTTTGGATACGGAAACGCTGAGAAAATATATTGCCCATTGTGACCGTTTGGGCTTGTCGGCATTGGTTGAGGCTCATGACGAAAACGAAATTAAAAGTGCATTGGCGGCTGGGGCGAGAATTATCGGCGTGAATAACCGCAATCTGAAAGATTTTACGGTGGATATTAAAAACGGTATCCGTCTGAGAAAACTTGTGCCGGAAGATTGCATTTTTGTTGCGGAAAGCGGTATCAAAACGGCTGAGGATATACGGGAATTGCGTGAAGCGAATGTCAATGCGGTATTGATTGGCGAAACGCTTATGCGGGCTGAAAACAAAAAGCAAATGCTTGACAGTTTGAGAGGGCATATATGAGCAAAATAAAGATTTGCGGATTGTCCCGTTTGTGCGATATAGATTTTGTCAACCGTTACAAGCCCGATTATATCGGATTTGTCTTTGCAAAAAGCAAAAGACAGGTTACGGACGAACAGGCGAAAGCATTAAAGGCAAGGCTTGACACTGATATATTGGCGGTAGGCGTGTTTGTGAACGACAGCATTGAACATATTGAATTTCTTTGCGAAAGTGGTATTATAGATATTGTGCAACTTCATGGAGATGAAGATGAGCGGTACATAAAGGAATTGAAATCCAGTGTGCAAAATCCCGTCATTAAGGCGGTGCGTGTTCAAAGTTCGGAGGATATTTTAACGGCGGAAAAATTGCCATGCGATATGCTTTTGTTGGACACTTATACAAAGGGTATGTATGGCGGAAGTGGCAGTACATTTGACCATAAGCTGATACCGCCCTTGAAAAAGCCGTTTTTTGTGGCTGGCGGTTTAAATTTGGATAACATTCATACGGTTTGCGGTTGTGGATATTACGGTTTGGACATTAGCAGTGGCGTGGAAACGGACGGGTTTAAAGACGAAAACAAAATTAAGCGGATTATAGAAATTATTAGGAGTGAGGAAACATGACAGCAGGCAGATTTGGTATTCATGGCGGACAGTATGTTCCCGAAACATTGATGAATGCCATTCATGAATTGACTGAGGCTTATGAATATTACAAGAACGATGTGGCGTTTAATGAGGAATTGGACACGCTTTTCAGGGAATATACAGGCAGACCGTCTTTGCTGTATTATGCCGAGAAAATGACCAACGATTTGGGCGGTGCGAAAATCTATCTGAAAAGAGAGGACTTAAATCATACAGGCTCTCATAAGATTAACAATGCTTTGGGACAGGTTTTGCTTGCAAAGAAAATGGGCAAGACAAGAGTTATTGCCGAAACGGGTGCTGGGCAACACGGCGTTGCAACAGCAACGGCGGCGGCTTTAATGGGCATGGAATGTGAAGTGTTCATGGGTAAGGAGGACACAATCCGACAGGCTTTGAATGTTTACCGCATGGAATTGCTCGGCACAAAGGTTCATGCCGTTACAAGCGGTTCAATGGTTCTGAAAGACGCCGTTAATGACGCTTTCAAAGAGTGGGTTTCCCGTATGGAAGATACGCATTATGTTATCGGTTCAGTTATGGGACCGCACCCGTTCCCAACGATTGTTCGTGATTTTCAGTCCGTTATCAGCAGGGAGATTAAACAGCAGATTTTGGAAAAAGAAGGGCGTTTGCCCGATGCCGTAATTGCGTGTGTCGGCGGTGGCAGTAATGCTATTGGTGCATTCTATCACTTCATCAATGACGAACAGGTAAAACTGTACGGCTGTGAGGCGGCTGGTCTGGGCGTTGACAATGAGAAAAATGCGGCAACGATTGCAAACGGCAGAGAGGGTATTTTTCATGGAATGAAGTCCTATTTTTGTCAAAATGAATTTGGGCAGATTGCTCCCGTATATTCGATTTCAGCAGGTTTGGACTATCCGGGTATCGGACCTGAACACGCATGGTTGCACGACACAAAGAGGGCAACCTATGTGCCGATTACGGACGAGGAGGCGGTAAGTGCCTTTGAATACCTTTCACGCACAGAGGGCATTATTCCCGCAATCGAGAGTGCTCATGCGATTGCATACGCCCGAAAACTTGCACCGCAAATGGGTAAGGATAAAATCATTGTTGTGAATGTTTCGGGGCGTGGCGACAAAGATGTTGCGGCGATTGCAAGATACAGAGGAGTTGATATTAATGATTAAGTTGAAAACGGCTTTTGAGAACGGAAAGGCGTTTATACCTTTTATAACGGCTGGTGACCCCGACCTTGAAACAACCGAAAAACTGATTTATGCGTTGGTTGAGGCGGGTGCGGATTTAATTGAAATCGGTATTCCGTTTTCCGACCCGATTGCCGAAGGAATTGTTATTCAAGAGGCGGATATTCGTTCATTGGCGGCAGGAACAACAACCGAAAAGGTGTTCGAGCTTGTAAGTAAAGTTCGGCAAAATGTCAAAATTCCGTTGGTGTTTATGACCTATTTGAATGTCATTTTCGGATATGGTACGGAACAGTTTATGCAAAAAGCACAATCGTGTGGGATTGACGGTCTGATTGTACCCGATATGCCGTTTGAGGAGAAAGCGGAGCTTGCACCGTATTGCAAAAAGTACGGTTTGGAATTGGTGTCTTTAATCGCACCGACTTCTCATGAACGCATAAAAATGATTGCGTCTGAGGCGGAGGGCTTTTTGTATATTGTATCGTCTTTGGGCGTTACGGGCGTAAGGAGCAGTATTACAACGGATATTGCGTCAATGGTAAAACTTGTAAGAGAGGCAACAGATGTGCCGTGTGCGGTTGGATTTGGCATTTCCACACCTGAACAGGCGGCAAAAATGGCGTCAATTTCTGACGGTGCGATTGTCGGCAGTGCGATTGTGCGAATTATTGCCGAATACGGCAAAGACAGTGTTCCTTATGTTAAGGAATATGTCCAAAAAATGAAATCCGCCCTTAAATGAGAATACAAACGGTATTTTAATGGTGGTTCGCCACCCCCCAATAATATAATTTTTCCATGACTTAATTCTTATCGGGCAAATCTGATATGAAAAGTCCCAAAACTTATTGGCGGGAAGTATTCAAACTTTGGAAAGTGTTACAAATCGTTTCAAAAAGGTTGCAATTTTGTAATAATATTGGTATAATGTCTTTCGTTGAAAGAAAGATTGGAGGAAATGATATGAAACAGCTCCTTAATCGCTTAAAACGAAATAAACGCAACCTTTTTACGGCTATTCTTTCGGCATTGATTATTGCCGCCGGTATAACCGTTGGACTATATTCCAACACAAATGTTGTTGAGGTTGAAAAAGCGGGAGAAATATCCGTTGAAACGGAAAAAATTGACAGTGTAATGGCTGCCCCGTCAATTATGACCGATGAGGTTTCCATTGTCGATAATACGGTTGAGGGTTCGGCACTTTATATTGACGGCGTGTTTGTCGGTGCTGTCGAAAATGTTGCGGAAATTCAGTCGGCTTTGGCGGTTTATCGTGGTCGTGCTTTGGAACAGGTTGACGGCAAAAACAAAGAGGCTCAGTTTGTACAGGAAGTTTCCGTACAAAGCGGTTTGTTTGATAAGGACGAATTGATTTCAGCCGAGAACATACTTGACCTTTTGAATACGGTTGAAGTTGTCGAGTGTGACTATACCATTAAAGAGGGCGATACGCCTGAAATCATCTGTGCCGCTTTTGATATGTCCGAAGCGGAGTTTGAGGTTTTGAACGAAAAAACGGATTTTGAAGTGGGAGATACCGTCCGTATATGGCAGAAACAGCCAAAACTGTCGGTTAAGATTACCGCAACAAAAGAGCGTACAGAGGTTATCCCGTATGAAACCGTAACCGTTTATGACGATAACGAAACAACCGATGTTTCCTATGTTTCCCAAACGGGACAGACGGGTTTGATTGCGTACAGTGATGAAATTGTATATATAGACGGTGTTGCGGTTTCCACAAAAACCGTAAGCGAGAAAACAATTTCCGCTGTAAGAAACAAAGAAATCACGCAAGGCACACTTGAATATAAAGCCGGCTATGCCACAGGCACATTTATATGGCCCGTACCGTCCACAACAATGGTTACAAGCGAATTTGGCTACCGTTGGGGAACGACACACAAGGGAATTGATATTGCAGGCTATAATGTTTACGGTGCGGATATTGTTGCCGCTGACGGCGGAACAGTGACTTATGCCGCATACGATAATTCGGGTTATGGCATGAATGTTTATATTGACCACGGAAACGGCTTGCAGACGCATTATGCCCATTGTAGTGCGATTTATGTTTCTGAGGGCGAACAGGTTTATTCGGGACAGACGATTGCGGCAGTCGGTTCGACAGGCTATTCCACAGGACCGCATCTTCACTTTGAGGTTATCGTCAACGGTGAAAAAGTCAACCCACGCAACTATCTGTAAAATATGGAACAAATATAAAACAACACCGTCATGGATATGAAAATATCTTTGGCGGTGTTTTTGTTTACGGTTTTGGAAAAAATTTTCAGGTTGCGTGGCTGTAAATTGTTTGTAAAATATGAATGAAAAACTTGAAGAAAAATTGGGGATTTGATATAATTGTATAAAATAATGTTTGCGTTGCGAAAGGCAGTGATTGAACATGAGCAATAAAAAGAAGAAAAATGAAACGGAAGAACAAAAGGTTTGTTCGCCATTTGAGGGAAAAGATTTTCCCTACCATAACCGTGAACTGAGTTGGATGGACTTCAACGCCCGTGTTTTGGAAGAGGCTCACGAAAAAGAAAACCCAATCTTTGAACGCACAAAGTTTTTGGCAATTACCGCCTCAAACCTTGATGAATTTTTCATGGTGCGTGTTGCGGGACTGCTTGACCAAATTCATTCCAACTATAAGGGCAAAGACCCTGCCGGTATGACTGCACAGGAACAAATGGAGGCTCTGTCCGAAAAAATCCATGAGTTTTCCTTACAGCAGTATTCCTGTTTTAAACGCTCTCTTATTCCGGCACTCAAAAAATATGACATTGAGTTTTTGGAAATTGAGAACCTGAACAAGGAACAGAAAAAACAAATCAATACTTACTTTGAAAAATTTATTTTTCCTGTTTTAACTCCGTTGGCGGTTGACCGTTCCCGTCCGTTTCCGCTTTTGGCAAACAAAAGTCTGAATATTGCCGTCCGTCTGAGCAACAAAGGCGAAGATATTTTTGCGGTTGTTCAGGTGCCGTCAATTTTGCCCCGTTATATGGAAGTAAAAGCCCAAAAGGGCAGAGCATTTGTCTTTTTGGAAGATATTATCATGGAGCATTTGCCACAGCTTTTTGAACTCTATAAGATTAAAGCCTGTTGTCCGTTCCGTATTACCCGTGACTCGGATTTGGATATTAACGAAGATGCCGGCGACCTTTTGGAAGAAATTGAAAAGTCAATCAAAAAACGCCGTCGTGGTGACCCTGTTCGTTTGGAGTTGGCGGTTAAATGCGATGAGGCATTAAAGCTCTTTTTGGTTGATATGCTCGGTGTTGCAAATCAGGAAATCTATGAAATCAACGGTCCGATTGATTTGACTTTCCTGTTTAAATTCAGCGGTTTGGACGGTTTCGACAAACTTCGTTTTGAGCCGATACAACCCGTAACGCCGCCTGCCGATTTTTACGGCTATGACAATCCCTTTGACGCAATTCGTGAAAAAGACAGAATGGTTCATCACCCGTATGAAAGTTTTGACGCCGTTTTGAATTTCGTGCAATCTGCCGCTGAGGACGATAAAGTTTTGGCGATTAAACAGACACTGTACCGTGTAAGTGGTCATTCACCGATTATTGCCGCACTGATTAAGGCTGCCGAAAACGGCAAACAGGTAACGGTTTTGGTTGAACTTAAAGCCCGTTTTGACGAGGAAAACAATATCGTTTGGGCGAAAAAACTCGAAAAAGCAGGCTGTCATGTTATCTATGGTTTGGTTGGTCTGAAAACGCACTGCAAAATTGTTCTTGTCGTGCGTCAGGAGGAGGACGGTATTCGCCGTTATCTGCACATGGCAACGGGTAACTATAATGATGTAACGGCTCGGCTCTATACCGATATCGGTCTGTTCACCTGTGATGAAAAATTCGGTGAGGACGCTTCTTCACTCTTTAATGTCATTACGGGTTATTCAACGCCGCCGATTTACAACAAGATGAAAGTTGCCCCGACAGGATTACGCAGTTTCTTCCGTGAGCAAATTCAAAATGAAATTGAAAATGCAAAACAGGGCTTGCCGAGCGGAATTACCGCAAAAGTCAATTCTTTGGTTGACCCCGAGATTATCGGATTGCTTTATGAGGCGTCCTGTGCGGGCGTAAAGATTGATTTAATCGTGCGTGGCATTTGCTGTCTTGTGCCACAGCTTAAAGGCAAGAGTGAAAACATCACTGTTCGCAGTATTGTCGGACAGCTTTTGGAGCATAGCCGTATTTTCCGTTTTGAAAACGGCGGCAATCCGCAGGTTTATATCGGCTCGGCGGATTGGATGCAAAGAAATCTTGACAAGCGTGTTGAGTTGGTGTTCCCTGTTGAGGACGAGGATTTGAAACAACGGACACTTGATATTCTTGATTTGGCGATGAATGATGTTGTAAACGCAAGAGTACAGGACGCTAACGCCACTTATACATTAGTGTCACGGAGAGGAAAAAAGCCGCTTAACAGTCAGACGGAATTTTCCCGTTTGGCAAAACAGGCTTTGGAGAACAAAAAGACCGTTCAGGTTGAAGAAAAGCCCTTTGTTCCTGTAACTTCCGACCATACATAATGATGTTGACGGAAATTTCAGTTTCCCTGTTGACAAGTAAAAAAATATATGGTAGTATATGACTACTCCTTAATGTAAATTGGAGAAAATGTCTTATTAGGAAGAACCGCCCGAATTTTGTTCGGACGGTTTTTTCTTTTTGCAATTATGAATTGTGTATCAGTTTCATTTTCCATTTGGTGCAGACGGCAATCGTCTGTTCAATATATGTCAGTGTCCATGGAGCGGGAAGAATAAGCAGCGTGAGAAGAATATATCCCCACAGACTGCCGAAAAGACGGTAAACGGATTTGCGGTTTGATTTAAAAAGCCATACGGATTTTTTGAGAGCCTTATCGGGGTTCAGTTCTCCCATAAAGGTGAAGTAGTCCGCAAAACAATAGCGTAAACCGAAAAGAGCTGTGCCGAAAAATCCCAAAATTGTCAGAACAATTCCAATAAGCCAAATATATTCATTGTTTTGACTGTTGCCGATAAGCAGACAGGCGATTGCGGGGAGGAGCGACAAAACCAAAAAACTCAGCATACGGAGAGCAATATTAAATCCCAAATGTACGGAACAGATAAACCGTTCATGCGAAAGAACACATGACAATACACTTCGGCTGTCCGTTATATGTCCCCTTGCGTTGAGAAAAGCGGTACGGCGTAAAGAGGTATAAAACGGACGGAGGAAAATCAGGAGAAAAACCATAAGCGTATGAATAACGCAAACGGCGATGTTGTAGGTTATGCCGTCAGGTGTTTGTAAATCGACCTGCCCCGTATATTCCCAAAAGGTTTCACTGAAAATAACGCAACCGGCAAGTCGGCAAAGTATTTTATCCAAAAGAAAAATAGCAGCCATGCCTGACGCTATTACAAAAAGCGTGGCAATCATGGGGAGAAAACTTTGCGATTTAAGCCTGTAACGGCTTTCATAGAGGATTTTATTTTCGGCGGTCATGGTGTATCTCCCAAAGCAAAGCGTTGAACTGCCGCAAGACAGATTTTTGCGTGGAGCATGAAATTGTTTTCGTCAATGCTTTCATCAGTGTTATGAATACGGCAATCGTCCCCCTCAAATATAGGTCCAAACGCAACACCACAATTATTCAGTGTACGGGCATAAGTGCCGCCGCCTGTTGAATAAATTACGGCGTCTTTTCCCATAACATCACGATAAGCATTGTTCAAAATCTGAATTACAGGGTGTTCTTTGGGAAGATAGAGCGGTTCATCATGGTGAAGTACCGTAACCTTTAAACCGTCATAGGCTGCCCTTTCACGGATTTTCTTCAAGATTTCGGAACTGTCTGCCGTTACGGGATAGCGAATATCTATGGTTGCTTTCGATACGGAATTGTCAATGTCAATCATGCCGACACAAACGGTCAATGCCCCTGAGGGTTCATCGTGACACGAAATGCCCAAAGAACGGCCGTCCGTTTCCAAGCCAATCGCATCGTCAAGAAAACTGCAAAGACTGCCCAAAACGGTCTGACCGAAATTTGTCGAGAGAATACGCAAAAGCTGTAAACCGGCATTAACGCCCAATTCAGGAGTGGAGCCGTGTGCGGCTGTGCCGTGAGCCATAACCTTGACGCCCTCAATCGTATATGAAAAATCGTAAGTGCCAACTTTTGCGTCGGCAATTCTTCTCATTTGATTTTCTTCATTTTCGGTGCAGTCAATCAAAGCATAGGCTTTACTTGAAACGGCATTAACGGCGTTGCCTGAGCGAAATTCGTTAAGGATTGTGCCGTCATGACGGCGTGAGGAAACCTCTAACTGTAAAATGCCCTTTTCACAATGGCAAATCCCGTATTCGGCATCGGGTGTAAATGCCATATCGGGGCGTTCCTCACTTGCAAAATATGTTTCCATATCCGTCATGCCGACTTCTTCGGAAGTGCCGAGAATAAGACGAATACGGCATTTTGGTTCAACACCGCTGTCTTTGAGCGTTTTCAATGCATAGAGAGCGACAATGGCACTGCCTTTGTCGTCAACGATACCACGCCCGTAAAGCCGTCCGTTTTTTCTCGTCAGTGCAAACGGTTCAACGCTCCAACCCTCACCGGCCGGAACAACATCAAGGTGTGTCAAAATACCGACAAGTTTACCTTTTGTTCCAAACTGAATATGACCTGCCGTATTCTGAACATTTTTTGTTTCAAAGCCCATTTCTTTGGCACGGTTCAGCACAAATTCTAACGCTTGTGTTGTTGCCGTCCTGTCTGCCGAAACGCTTTTAATTCTCAGCAGACAATCCAAATCCCTCATCATTTCATCTTTATATCTCAAAATATCCACAAAAAAACCTCCTTACGGCAAGTCGGTCGAATATCCCGACATACAATTTGCTATAAATAATGTTAATCCCCAAAAGCTGGGTTTCCAAAGGGTTTTAAACCCTTTGGTGGGGTCAAGGGGCAAAGCCCCTTGTGGGGTGCGGGGCAACGCCCTGCCTATTTGGTGCGTGTTTCTATAAGGTAACGGGGACGGTGCTTGACTTCGCTGTAAATTTTGCCGATGTATGTGCCAACAACACCTAAGCAGAGCATTTGCAGACCGCCCAAAAGCCATATCGAACAAATAATTGTCGTCCAGCCACTGACTGCGAAACCGCAAAAATAAGAAATCAGTGCGTAAAGCAAACCGACAAGACTCAGAATTGAAATGATAATGCCAAGATTGGATATGATTTTGAGTGGCTTAACGCTGAATGATGTAATGCCGTCTGTGGCAAAGGCAATCATCTTTTTGAGCGGATATTTCGACTCGCCCGCAAAGCGTTCATGCCGTTCATAATAAACATAATCACTGCGGAAACCAATCAGCGGTACAATGCCACGCAAAAATAAGTTAACCTCGCTGTAATCGTTCAGTGCCGCTAATGCTTTACTGCCCATAAGACGGTAATCGGCATGATTGTAAACAATATCAACGCCGAGCATTTTCATGAATTTGTAATAGCCTTGTGCGGTTGTTCGCTTGAAAAATGTATCTTTTTTGCGGCTGTTGCGAACACCGTAAACAACCTCGCAACCTTCATTGTACTTTTCTATGAATTGGTCCAAAACCTCAATATCGTCCTGCAAATCTGCGTCTAATGAAATTGCACAATCACAGCCGTTGTTTAATGCCTCATTCAGACCGCAAAGTAAAGCGTTTTGGTGTCCACGATTGTGGGCGAGCTTAACGCCCGTAACATAGGTGTTTTCGGTGCTGAATTGGGAAATAAGCGACCATGTTTTGTCTTTACTGCCGTCATCAACAAAAATCATACGGCTGTTTTCGTCTGCCAAACCGCTTTCAATAAGGGAATTGAGTTTTGCCGTCAGCCGCTTGACGGTTTCAGGCAAAACATCTTCCTCATTATAACATGGAATAACAAAATAAACTTTCGGCATTTTTAACCTCCATCAGGTTCAGAGCCTTGTGCGGCGGTTCTCTCCGTCATCACTGTCGAAACCGTCTTTGATACTGTCGTTTTCAATATCGTCCTCAAAATCGTCCTCAGTGTCGGGATAATCAACCATTTCGTCTGTGGGGAAAACCGTATCTGTTTCCGTAACGGGTGTTTCTTTCGGTTCATCAAAATACAGTGTGGCATTTCCGTTTACATCATCAAAAGCATATTGCTTTTTACGGGGCTTAACACGCACGAAAATCATATAAACCGCAAACAGAACAAAGGAAATGAGCGATATAATCACGCCTGTGAACAATCCAGGTGTTGTATAGGTAAAGCAGATTGTGCTTTTTTTGTTTGCGGGAACACGCACCGCCATAAAGCCGACATTTACCTTTTCGATTTCAACGGGTTTTCCGTTGACGGTTGCCGACCAGCCGCTTTCATACGGAATACTGAAAAATACAAGTTCGTCACTGTCCTGTGCGGTAAATGTTGTCGTAAAGGTGCTTGTGAAACCGCTGTGTTCCCATTGGAGCGGCGTACAGGTATTATATTTGCGGTTTTCACAGTCCTTGTCATACTGTGCCTTTGTAAAGGCATATTCGGAAGTTCTTTTTCTGTGCGTCAGAATATCGCCGTACTTTTTCGCCTGTTCATCTGTAAGGACAATCGCTTTAAGCAATAGCAAATGGCGGTTGTATTCAACGGAGGCATTATATTGTTCCTCAGTGATATAGTCCTCGTATGTGAAACCGTAGGGAATATAATTGGCGTTTTCATAGATATAGTATTCATCGGTTTCCTTATATAAATTCCATGCGGGCATTTCCGTTTCACCTGCACTGTTTCTGAATGACTTGCTGTCATTTTTGTAATCGAAAAGGTACTTGACGGACAGCAGACTTCTTAAACCGTAATAATCCGTTTCGGGACGGGAAGCGACACTTCGTTCAACACCAACGGATTTATAGAAATCCATAACCGAACCGGGAACAATACTTTGGAATGCCTGTATTGTGGGAATTTGCCAGAACATACCCATATTATCCATTGTCGAATAGAAGTCGGAACGCACATCTTGAATATCGCTCATGGCAGTTTCCTCATCGGAATGAAGTGCGGCGTTAATGATAAAGTCCTTTTTGTAGTTGGCGTTGAAAACACCGGCACCAACCAAAACCCATGAATAACCGACAATGACAATGGAAAGGAAAACGGAAACAAGCCGAATGAACACTTTTTTCTTGTTGTAAAAGAATTGCAAAGCAATCGTCAGCAAAATAAGGCTTATGGCGGCAATCGCTACCCAAATCCAAAAACGGTCAGGATATTTCATCAAGCCATAAGTGGTTTCACCGTCACTGTTCTTTGTGGGGGAGAAACCGATAAGAATTGTTATGCCGACCGTAATAATGGCGGTCAGCTGTAAGCTGCCACGAAAATCCGCTTCCTCACTGTCAATGGTTATAACAGTAGCCAAAGCAAACATCAGAGTCAGCATATAGAACCAACGGGCATAGTAAGTGATGTTAAGGAGCTGGAACATGGAGTTGAGAACAGGCACAAAGGCAAAAACAATCAGCATTGGGATAAAGTAACGCAGCCATTTGTGCTTTTTCAACTTTGCAAAAGCGAATACGCCAACCATTGAGAACAACGGCAACCATGCCGCAACAGACGCCCATTTTGCGTTGGAATCGGGTGTAAAGTTCGCATAGGCGGGCATATCGGGAGGGAAAAACATGGAAATCAAAATGTGCCAGTAACGCTGTTCGCTTGAATAAGTTAAACCATTCCAACCGGAAGGAGCATTTGATACACGGGAATTTTGCATAACCGCCAAAGCTGTCGGGAAGAAAATGAATGCAGCGGCGGCAAAACCAATAATAACCTCGAATGCCAAACGGAGAAAATCTTTCAGACTCATGCGGTAACTGCCCGTAACCATACGCACACACCAATAGATAAAGACAAAAACCGCCTGACCGGCAAAGAAATAGTAATTCATTACACAGCTTGCGAAAACGGCAAGAGCCATAACGCCTTTGCGTTTGTTGTAAATCAATTCGTCCATAGCAGCCAGCATGAACGGGAAAATAACCATAGCCTCGTGGAAATGGTTAAAGAAGATATTGTAAATGCCGAAACCCGAAAAGGCATATAGCAGACCGCCAAATACCGCATAATTCTGATTACGGACATACCGTCTGAGGAAAATATAACCGCCCATTGACGCCAATGCAAATTTAATCATAAGCATGGGAGCCATGAGATAGGGGACGGCGTCGCTCGGAAACAGCATTGTAATCCAGAAAAACGGACTGCCGAACATATAGAAACTGTATGAACCTACAATGTTTGCACCTAAATCAGTGGTTGTATTCCAACCGAGATTTCCGTTTTGAATAGCGTCATGAATCATTTGGTAAAAGGGAATTTGCTGTACATTGAAGTCACCGTAGAAAAAGAAATATCCCTCATTATAAATGATAAATGGCAAAAACAGCAGAAATGCCAACCCCAATCCCCAAAGGAAAGTGAGGAGCGGATAATTTTTATTATACCCGACCAAACGCAAATTGTATTTGTGCTTTGTCATCATATAACCTCCTATTGCTTTAAGTGTGACAAACTTAAAAATTCTGTCCGATTTTTCCATATCATTGTACCATATTACACCCAAAAAAGCTATAATAACTTTGGAAAAGTAAAAACTGTAATGTATATCTGTTTCTGAGGGCAAGATAATAACTAATTACTGATGAAACAGTGGGTGTATTTCTGTTAATGATTACATAATTTTCAGAAAATGTCATTTTTTGTTTGATTATGGGAGAACTCTTTTATATAATAGAAAAATAAGATGAAAACGGTCATAAAAATATTGGGAGTGAGTTTATGTCTGAAAATAAAAAAGATAACGGAGAAATTCACTTTGCCAAAAGTGAAAACAAAAAATCAAAATCCCGTATCCAACACAACAAAAAACGCATTGTCCTTAATATTGTCGGCATATTTTTATCCGTAGTGTTCATTTTATGCGGTTCGGGCGTACTTTATGTTCACGGCTTTTTGGCACGAATTAACTATAAAGAGTTGAACATAACCTCAAAACCGGAAAGCAGTGCGGAAACTTCAAAAAATAATGAAACTTCCGAAACTTCCGTACCACAGCCCCAACTTCATGTCGGGGATTTGCTGAATGACCCAATGGTACTGAATATTATGCTGTTTGGTGCAGACAGACGCTCTCAGGACGAATACGGGCGTACGGATACCATGATGCTCCTGTCAATAGATACCCGACACGAAAAATTAAAAATGCTGTCTTTTCAGCGTGACACTTATGTTGCCGTTCCGGAATATGAAAATAATAAACTTGCACACGCTTACGCTTTCGGCGGTGCGGAACTTGCCGTACAAACGATACAAAACAATTATGGCATAAAAATCGACCGTTATGCGATTGTTGACTTTAACAGCTTTACGGCGATTATAGATACACTCGGCGGTATAGATATAGAATTGACGGACGAGGAGATTGACTATATCAACTGGCAGTGCTGGAAAAACAAACAGGTTGAAACCCGACACGAATTGACGAATACGGCAGGCGTTGTTCACCTCAACGGACGGCAGGCATTATGGCACGCCCGAAACAGAGGAGAGGACGGAATATGCAGTGGTGACGACTTTACAAGAACACAGCGTCAGAGAGCCGTTATGGATATTCTCTTTGAAAAAATGAGAAATTCGGGATTGACAACGATTTTGAATATTCTTTACCAAATCGGACCGATGATTACAACAAACCTCAAAACCTCAGAGATTACAAGTCTTGCGGTTGATGTCATGACTTATTTAAATTATGATGTTGAGTCGGCAAGTTTTCCCGAAAGAAGTGCTTTGGGGACGGATTACAGTTTTGACGATGTTCCCGATATGTGGGGAAACACGATGAATTGTATCATTATAAATGACTGGTATGACTTCCGCAAGAAAATTGCCGTTTATATTTATGAAGACGCCGTAAAAAGCTAACAGACTTCACTAAAACAAAAAAATCCGCTTACCGTTATTTTTTCGCAACGGTAGGCGGATTTTTTACATCATTCATTATATATGATTTGTATTTCATTTTTTCATTTTTAACCTCCAATCAGTTTTTATAAATTCAAAATTAAAATTCATACTTTAAAAATTCGCAATTCAAAAATTAAAATTAAAAATTCATACTCTAAAAAATTCGCAATTCAAAAATTAAAATTAAAAATTCGTACTCTAAAAAATTTAAGATTTAAAAATTAAAATTAAAAATTCGTACTCTAAAAATTAAAAAATTAAAATTCATATTTGGTTTTTAAGCATTTGTTTTGTGCTTTCATGAATATATACGAATGGCAAAGAAAAAATCCACGCTATTCAAAAAAAATTTTTAAAAAACTTTCATACATGGGAGTGATTGATATTTTATATTGCTTGTGGCGGCTCGCCGCTGGTAAAAATATTTTATTGCACAAACGGAGAGTTTTTAATATTATATAGTAAGGGCTTATTTTATGTGTATGGAGGTGCAATTATGACGGTTGAACAAATTGACGGAAATCGGCTTATTATCGCACTCTGTGACGAAGATATGAAAAATTTTCATCTGGATTATCAATCTCTCGGTATGACAGATGACCATTCGGGCAAAGTCTTAAAACAACTGCTTTTGCTTGCCGAAATGGAAACGGGTATGGATATTCATAACAAGAAAATTACCGTTGAAGCGTTGGGATTTGAAAACGGCTGTGTCCTTTTGGTAACGATTGCAGTAAAACCGAAGATGTCGGAACATCGCTATACCGTCCGCACCCGACCGCATATTTTTATTGCTGAATTTCAGGAAATTGATGACCTTTTCAGCTGTATGGAACAGCTTAAAAATAAAGATATGTATATTCCCCGTTCGGAACTTTATCTCTACAAAGATAAGTATTATCTGATATTTATTTCAAAAATCGCCATACGCAAAAAATTGCGTCATTTGCTTATGGAATTTTGCCGTTATGGAAGTACCGACCTCATTTCATATTATCGTATTGCCGAATACGGCAAACTTATTCGTCAATAATAAAAACAGCTATGGGCAGTTTATGCAACCATAGCTGTTTTTTGTGTGTAAAATTTATTGTTACGGAGAAATTTCAGGTGTTTGCACTTTCGTTGAATTTTTCCGTACAAATATGACAAGCATAATGCTTGAAATGATAAGCAGAATAAAACTAATCCATTGTGATGTTGATATTCCGAAAACAAAACCCCGAATGTCATCGCCCCGAAAAAACTCGGTTGCAATCCTTAATATGCTATACATCAAAATGTAAAGCGTAAAAAGTATCCCCTTTTTCAATTTCTTGTGTGAAAGAATGACAAGCACCGCAAAAATGATAATGTCGCCAAAACTTTCAATCAACTGTATCGGCAATCGGATTATATCCTCGTTCGGATAAGAAAATCCCCAATCACACTCAATCCCGTAACAACAGCCGCCAAGAAAACAGCCTATTCTGCCGAAAGCATGAAACAGCGGAATTGCGGGAGCGAATATATCCGCATAGAATAGGGTGTCCAGCTTTTGCTTTTTACAGTAAAGCGCACCGACAATAATTCCGCCGATTAAACCGCCATAAAATACCATACCGCCGAAAATATCCAATGCATAATACATAAACATATCAACGGATTGAAAAACTTTATCCGTATGTGTTATGCACCACCAAAGTTTATCAAGGTGCGTTATACCGTACATAATATGAGCGCCGATAAATGCACCGATAAATACCATTGCAGGTATGCTGATGATTTGTGTTTTGTCGATGTCCTTTCTGCCCCTGATTGTTCGCCAAACATAGAAAACGGCAAGGGCAATTCCGACCAAAGCCGCTATGCTGTAAGTCGGAATATTTTGTCCGAAAACAGAAATTGTTGGAAACATAAATATAACCCCTTAAAAGCAAAACGGAGCGGCTTTAAAAAGACGCTCCACTCTGCTGAGTTTCGTTATTGCAAAATTTTAGAAGAAAGCTGAATTATAAAAAAGAGGAAATCAATAGTAACCGTATGTACTCGTAGGGGAGTTTGCCATACCTATGGCACAAACCGTACAGAGCAGACAGCCCGCACCTGTGCAGACGGCGATAATTGAGCAGACAAGTCCCGCTGTTGCAAGACCGCTCCAACCCAAACCAACAGCTTTGCTCTTGTTGCCCGAAACAACGGAAAGAACAATGCCAACGATACCGAGCAGACAGCCGATACCATACAGCCAGCCTGTACAAAGACCGACAATGCCAAGAACCATAGAGGCAGCACCAACGCCTGAACCGGGATTATAAGGTTGCTGTGGGGAATTCATAGTAACATCTCCTTTTAAACTTCTTTTGTAATATTTACATATTACTTATTACACTACAAATTGTAATATACAAATTGTAAAAAGTCAAGCACTAAATTTGATTTTTTTATTCTGAGAAATATAGTATGCTTTTTTGTAGTATATATTATTTTATATAAGAATATTACAATTTGTATTAGGGGGTGACAGTATGAACGACAACAAATTGAAAATCAAAAAACGCAGTCCTCTCAAAGGCGAGGACGGGAGCAAGGTTATTTCAGTTCGGATTAAGGACGAAACGCTCCAACGGCTTGATGAGCTTGTAAAGGAAACGAACCGTTCAAGAAATGAAATTATCAGTCTGCTCTTGGAATTTGGGCTTGATAATGTAGAAGTGGAGTAAGCAAAACAAAAAGCGGACTTGAAGATTGTTCTTCAAATCCGCTTGATTTTTATTTAAGCGATTAGACTGTTGGGGCGTTGTTATTTGGAAATTTAGGTACTCGATTGAATTTCGTAAACAACAAGGGATTGCGGGTGCATGGTTAATTCATTTCTGCAAATTTCCGATGAACCGATTGAAAAACGCTTTACGCCGTCAAATGCAAAGGGTGCTTTTTGTTCCTTTGCTGACGGGTTTACCGCAATCATGAATTTTCCTCTTTGGAAGATAAACGGATATTTTTGCTTTTCGGCATAAATAACCTTGAAGTCACCGTCTGCCTGTAATTCCTCATTTTCATTTCTCAGACGGATTGCACGACGAACCGTATTCAAAACGGAATTTTCGTCCTTTTCCTGAGCCTCAACCGTTACGGCATTGGGGGAGGTGTCAACGGGAAGATAGAGTTTGTCGGCGGGAGCGGTTGAAAATCCGCAGTTTGCGGAGCTGTCCCATTGCATTGGGGTGCGTGTACCTGTGCGGCTGAAACCGCCCTCTTTGCTTGTCAAACCCTCACGATACGGCATACCGATTTCGTCACCATAGTAAAGGAACGGTACACCGGGCATTAAAAAGATAAACGAATACGCAATTTTGATTTCGTCAACATCAAACAGCCGTGTCATACGGGGTGTGTCATGGTTGCAAGTAATAAAGCTGATGTAGCCTTTGTCCTTTGTCCCTTTCAAATCGTCGAGATATTCGTCCAAAAATTCCGTCACATCACCTTTGCCATTTTTGCCGAAAAATGCCTTACATTCACCTGTGGCATTATCCTTGTGGCGGAACAAAAGACGGTAACCGTTTGTGTCATGGTCAAGATAGAAATCGGAATGGAAACCCGCACCTATTGAAACTTTCGGGTTACACCACTCGGAAATAATCGCCGCTTCGGGATATTCCTCGTCCAACATCTTGCGTATGCCACGCCATACACGACAGGTAGCCGGTTTTTCGCCGTCCTCGCCCTTTACAAGGGAGTCTGCCATATCGACACGGAAACCGTCACAACCCATATCAAGCCAAAAACGCATGACATCTTTCATCGCCTCAGCCGTTTTCTGACAGTCGGGGTGGTCGGGGGAAAGTTGCCATTGTGGGTGGGTAATCTTTGCAAAGCCATAGTTAAGGGCGGGCTGTGAGCTGAAATAGTTGACCATATAGTTGCCGTCACGGTCGGTGATACCGCACATCAGGCGGTATTGCGGCGGTGCTTCCCATACGGAATCCGTCCATATATAGCGGTTTGAGTATTCGTTTTTTTGCGGTTTGGAGCTTTCCTTAAACCATGCACATTGGTCGGAAGTATGTCCCGGAACAAGGTCGAGGAGAATACGAATCCCCTTTTTGTGTGCTTCTTCAAAAAGGCGTTTCAGGTCCTCATTTGTGCCGTATCTTTCGGCAACCTTGTAATAATCACGCACATCATAACCTGCGTCCATAAAGGGGGAGTCGAAAACAGGATTAAGCCATACGGCATTACAGCCAAGACTTTTTACATAGTCCAACTTTGAGATGATACCGTTAATGTCACCGATACCGTCACCGTTGCTGTCACAGAATGTTTGGGGATATATTTCATAGAATACGGCTTTTTTTAACCAAGACGGCATATTGCTCAACCTCCATTGAATAAGTATTGTCGGAAGATTTTTTCAATCTTTACAGTTAGTTTTATTTTACCATGACTTTTTATAAAAAACAATCGAAAAAAGAAATTTCCCGTACCGTCATTTTATACAAATCTAACATAAAAAATCTTATGCCGTCATGAAAGGAGTTCTTTGTATGGAACTGATTGAAAAAATCAACACTGCCGTCAATACGGTCGTTTGGGGACCTGTAATGTTGATTTTTCTTGTCGGTGTCGGCGTTGTCATTAGTTTTCGGATTAAGTTTTTTCAGATTTTCGGTATCAAAACATGGTGCAAAGCCACTTTCGGTTCATTGTTTTCAAAAGAGAGCCGTCATGCCGAAAAGGGTAAAATATCGCCGTTTGGTGCGATGTCTGCCGCATTAGCCGGTGCAATTGGTACGGGCAATATTGTCGGTGTTGCAACGGCAATCACAATGGGCGGAGCGGGAGCAATTTTTTGGATGTGGGTTGCCGCAATTTTCGGCATGGCAACGATTTATGCGGAGAATGTTCTCGGCGTGATGTATCGTGAAAAGCGTGGGGACGGCTATGTTGGCGGACCTATGTATTACATACGAAACGGACTTCATTCCAGAGTTTTGGCGGCAATTTTTGCGGTCATGTGCGTTTTAGCGTCTGTCGGCATGGGCAACATGACGCAATCAAATTCGGTAGCGTCTGCATTGTCCGTCAGTTTTGGGCTTTCGCCGAACATTGTCGGCATTGTGCTTACGGTTTTGGTGCTTGTTATCATTCTCGGCGGTGTGAAACGCATTACCCAACTTACGGAAAAACTACTGCCGTTTATGGCAATCAGCTTTATCCTTGCCGCACTTGTTGTCATTGGACTTCATGCTGACCGTTTGCCTGGTGTTTTTTTAAATATCGTAACCTCAGCTTTTGGGGCGAACAGTGTTGCGGGCGGATTTTTGGGTTACGGAATGTCACGAGCCGTCAAGTATGGCATTTCAAGGGGAGTGTTTTCCAACGAAGCGGGTTTGGGCAGTTCGCCGATTGTTCATGCCGCCGCCGATACGGACAGTCCCCAAACACAGGGAATGTGGGGAATTTTTCAGGTTTTCATGGATACAATCGTCATGTGTACGCTAACCGCCCTTTGCATACTCTGCACAGGGGCAGACAAAACGGGCTTGGACGGTGCGGCATTGGGTGCATACGCTTTTGAAAGCTGTTTTGGCTCATTCGGTTCATACTTTGTGAGTTTGTCTGTCGTTCTGTTCGGCTTTGCCACTTTAATCACATGGTCATACTTTGGCGAAAAGAGCCTTGAATACCTCACGCATGGGCGTTTCATAATTCCTTACCGCATAATTTATGCCCTTGCCACTTATTTTGGCTGTATCATGAACCTACGGCTTGTTTGGGAAATTTCGGACACCCTCAATGCCCTCATGGCAATTCCAAACCTAATCGCCCTCCTGTTTTTATCAGGGCTTTGCCGAGAGCCTCGGTCGCACCCCGCACCCCACAAAGGGGCGGCGAGCCGCCGCCGGCAAAAATCCCTTTGGAAACCCGTCATTTTGGGAAAAAGTGAATAACAATTCTGAAATAATTATCAAATACGGGAATGGAGTGTTTAATCGTCCATACTGTCCCAAAATAAAGCCCAGTCAAATGTTTCTCCCCGAAATAACATACCGATTAAAATGTCAAAAGCATACCAAAAAAACAGGAAAAACAAAATTGCAAAAGCCAAATATGCCAAAGTCCAGCCGATTGTACTGCTTTTTTTCAAATTCTCCTCATAGTAAAGGTCATACGGTGCGTTGTCCCTTGCGTAAAGCGTCATTCGTGTGCCGATAAGTGCATAAGCCTTATCACGCTCATTTTGCGTATAGGATTTATGTTTTGGAACGACAAGGTGCGGCGGATTGCTGAAATCGTCCAACCGTCTGACCATTGGTGAATAGTCATCTGTATATTCGCCCTCATGAACATCAACACCAACCACTTCAACCAATACGGGCTTGTACTTTCTCGGAAAGAGCATAGCCATGAAGTTGCTGCAAAACGCTATAAAAAATCCCGTCCCGAACACAAACAAAACGACAGAGAATATGCTCCCTGCTATAATAGGTACAAAATTACCCATAGACTGAGCCAACCAACCCAATAATACCAGAATTAAAGTAAAGGCAAAAATGCCTGCAACTCCCAAAACAACATAACCTGTGTACTTTAAAAATTTCAAAAATTTTTTCATGACTTTCACCATTTAATAACCGTTTTCTCTGACACTTTCCCAATAGGCAGTCCAGTCAAATGTTTCTCCCCGAAATAACAGACCGATTAACATATTAAAAATGAACCCGAAAAACACGAAACACAGGATTGCGATAAACAAATATGTCAAAGTCCAGCCGATTGTACTGCCTTTTTCCAAATTATCTTCAAAATAAAGTTCATACGGTGCGTTATCTCTTGCAAAAAGCGTCATTCGTGTGCCGATAAGTGCATAAGCCTTATCACGCTCATTTTGCTCATAGTATTTATTATATTTTGGAGCGACAATGTGCGGCGGATTGCCGAAATCGTCCAACCGTTTAACCATTGGCGAATATCCGTCCGTATATTCGCCATAATAAACATCAATGTCAACCACTTCAACTAATACGGGCTTGTACTTTTTCGGAAAAACCATAGCGATAAAGCTTTTGCAAAACTTAACGAAAAAGAATGTCCCAATCCCAAACATAATGGCGGAGAATACTGTATTTATGACAACAGGCACAAGGTCACCGGCAGATTCAGCCCACTTTGAAAAGCACACGGCAATAAAAATAATTGCAGAGAAACCTGCAAGAAATAAAATGACATAAACAAAGCCCTTAAAAAAACTTTTCATAACGGCTCTCCTTTGTGAAATCGTGTTTTGTGCCGTCAACCGCCACTAATCCAAAAAGTAGGAATGGAAAAGAATAAAAATGCCAATATACAGATGATAATAACTATGGAATGTTTAATTATGCCTGACTTTGTTGTATCTTCCTCATAATAGAGTATTTTCATTTGAGGTTCTCTCGCATAGAGCGTTAGATGTGAGCCTAACAATCTTTGAGCGTCCTCTTTGTGTTTAAAATATTTTCTGCGTTCAGGGATAATTCTTTCTCTCGGGTCACCATTAACAGGCGTGACACGGATATAATATCCGTCAAATGAATCGGAATCCGAATCAGAGCCTATATCCGATACAACAACATCAACCGGTGTAAAATGTGCTTTCCCCGTCAGAATAAGAATATCCGTATGTAAAAGCGACACAAAGTGCCTAATAGCAACAAGTAAAATAAGTGCCATTACGGTAAATAAAAGGCATATCGGGTGGAATGGTATTCCCGAAGAATAAAACAACAATAAATGAAAGGCAAGCCCTAAAACATAATATAATACATTTCCCGATTTTTTCATTTCGTTATTCCCCCAAAAAATATACTGTAAACTTGGACAATCCCCGTTTCAATCAACATCTCTGACTTTTAGCCAAAAATCATAGTTGGAAAGGGCAAGAAATAATGCTACAAAAAGTAATAACCCGATTGATGTTCCTATAATACGGAGAACGGTTTTTGATTTTGCCAAATCTTCCTCATAAAAGAGTGTTTCCATATCGTTTTCTCTTGCATAGAGGGCTAGCCGAGTGCCTAATAATTTTTTTGCGTCCTCTTTGCTGTCGAAATATTTTATGTTTTGCGGTTTAACCTTTTTCGCATTTCCAATGTATAAAGGTTGGACAAGGATATAATATCCGTACTCATTGTCATATTCTATATCCGTAACCGTAACATAAACGGCTTTGAAAAGATTTTTGTTTATCAGGATAAGAATATCCGTATATAGACTTTTTGCAAAACGGCGAATGGCAAAAAGCGTTCCTATTATAAAGAAGGCTTCAAAAATATATCCGGGATTGATTTTTGCCCCCGAATGATAAAGCATGAGCAAAGACACTGCAATTCCCAAAAGATAATACAATACCGTCCCCAATTTTTTCATTCCGCTACCCCATATCGAAATTGTCATATACATTATAGTAGCATACAAAAAATGGCAACATCTATCAAACAAAAGTAAAGGGAATATAAAATCCTTGAAAACTTTGGGTTTGGAAAATTTTTTCGTGAAACTTTTTGAAAAGTGGAGCTTTAAAGGTTGAAAAATCCCCGAAAAAAAGCTGTTTATAAAGGATACTTTTTTAAGGAGGATTTTATATGGCTCGTCCGAAAAGAAAAGGTTTGGATTATTTTCCAATGGATATTGATATTTTTGAGGAGGAAAAGCTGTTTGATGTTCAAAACCAATACGGTCCGCTTGGTGAGGTTGTTTATATTCGTTTGCTGTGCCTGATTTACAAAAACGGCTATTACTATCCGTTTGAAGATTTGGACAGACTGTCGGCGTTGCTCGTGAAGTCTATCGGCAACCGTTGGGTACGGGATAAAAAAGAAGTTCGGGAAATTATCGGATTTTTGGCTGAGTGCGGTCTTTTTTCGGAGGAAATGATGCAGAAAAAGGTTTTGACTTCCCGTGGTATTCAAAGGCGTTTTTGGTCGGCAACGGAACGCCGTCATTCCCTGCGTGTTGAGGAATACAGCCTTATTGATGATATTATAGAGAACGAAAAGGC
>JBJEQG010000009.1:1509-5099 GCA_051881635.1 Acutalibacteraceae bacterium | reverse complement strand
GAAAATGCAGACGACGGTACACAAAGTAAAGTAGAGGAAAGTAGAGTAAAGGAAAGTAAAGCAGAGTATAGTGAAAGCAGAGCAGAGGAAAAAAGAGCAGAAAAAATCTGTGCGGATAATACCGCACAGATTACAACAACCCACAACACAGCGGAGTTGAGAATACCCTGTTTAGATAATGGGAAAATCTATCCGATAACGACACCTGTTTTACAGGAATTGCAAAAGGTTTATCCGAATGTTGATGTCCGACAAAGTTTGACGCATTTGTCACGCTATCTGATTAACAATGCGTCAAAAAGACGGCGATATGATGAAATGCTGTCATATTGTGAGAGGTGGATACAAGGTGATGAAGAACAGGGTAAATGCCGCCGTATTGCCTATGCACAGCCTTCATACGATTTGGAGGCATACGAAAACGCCGACCCGTTTGAAGGCATGGAGTTTGACGAAAACGGCAATATAACGAACTTTTCGGAAGTGTGTCAAAGAAGATGTTAAAATATTTCCGTTGACGGATTTTAAAACGGTTCAGGAACAGCGTTACTGATATGGTTTCGTGGGCAAAGTTTTGTTGTTTACAACGGATAAAAGAGTTTGTTTGTCGTTTGGAAGTTTGCCGTCAATAACTGCAGAAAGCAAGGTGTTGAGAATGTTTCCAATCTCTTTTCCGCATGGTATGCCGAGTGACAGAAGGTCATCGCCTTTGACGGCTAAATCCGATAAGGTCAGGCAATCATTTCGGGAAAGAATTTCATTATAGCTGTCGGCTAACCCTTGAATATAGGCAAGCTGTCCCGAAATCGTGGACGGAGTTTTGCCATGAGCGTCAGCCCGTTGCACCGCAATAAGCAGTGGCATATTCTCTTTGCCGACAGCGGCTGTTAAACGCCGTAAAGCCGAAAGGTCTTTTGGGCGTTCATCATGGTGCAAAATCAGCGTGGTGACGGTTTGAATTGTTTTGCCGTCAAAACGCAGCCGCTGCAAAATTTTTTCCGCCGTTTTTGCTCCCTCAGCACAATGCCCTTTAAAATGCCCTATGCCAACTTTGTCCGTTGTACGGCATTGTGGTTTTGAAATATCATGCAAAAGCATTGTCACACGCAAAAGCGGTTCGGGTTGAATACTCTCAACGGTATGAACGATATGCGTCCAAACATCATAACAGTGGTGGGGGTTGTCCTGTGCAAAGCCGATACATGGGGCAATTTCGGGGATAATTTCGCAAAAAACATCGACATATTCCGTCAATATGCTTTTGACATTCTCTCCGCAAAGAAGTTTTATGAGTTCGTCCCGTATGCGTTCAGCGGCAATATTTTGGAGCAGATGTTTATTCTTATGAATGGACTGTGCGGTTTGTTCGTCAAGCGAAAAGCCCAAAATGGATGCAAAACGCAACGCCCGTAAAATACGCAAAGCGTCCTCAGAAAAGCGTTTGTCAGGTGAACCGACACAACGGACGGTTTTATTTTGGAGGTCAGTCTGTCCGCCGAAAAAGTCGGTCAGTCCGTCAATGGGATTGTACGCCATAGCGTTGACGGTAAAATCACGCCGTGATAAGTCCTCATATAGTGAACGGACAAACTGCACTTTGTCGGGGTGACGGTTGTCGCTGTATGTGCCGTCAGTGCGGTAGGTTGTGATTTCGTACGGAACAGACTTGTAAATAACGGTAATTGTACCATGTTTCATGCCAACGGTCAGCGTCTTATAGTTTGAAAAACATTTGAGTATCTGTTCGGGCAGTGCCGAAGTACATATATCATAATCATGGGGGATTTTGCCGAGCAGCATATCCCGTACACAGCCGCCGACTGCATGAGCCTCATATCCGTTTTGGGACAAAACCGTCAAAATATGCCTTGCCCCCTCTGATAAATACATCTTATACATCACTCTCAATTCCAAATCATTCTCTATATTATATCATAGTACCCGAAAAAACTCAAACATATATAAATTCAACATAAATTTTACCAAATCAATCTTACTGATTTTACTTTCATGAAATAGAATGTTTCTTGTCCAAAGGAAATATGTTTTAAAAGGAGAAATGATGAAATGAGGATCAGTAAGAAAGTGTTGGCATCGCTGTTGGCTTTGTCCGTAACGGGTACGGCAACAGGCATTACGGTTATTGCCGCAACAGAGCATTGGAATGATGCCACAACAAATTCCGCCGCTTCTGCAGAATGGGAGGCATGGAAAACGGAATGGGAAACAGTTAAGAACAACCATGAACAAATCGTTTTGACACCCGGTGCGGACGCAACCAAACTGAATTTCGGTTGGTATTCCAAAGCACAGGGTTCTGCCAAAGTCAGAATTGCAAAATCAAACGATATGAGCGGAAGCACTGAATTTGAGGGTACATCTGCCGAGAGCAAGGAAATTGACGGTCAGACCTACTATTCAAATAAGGTTACGGTTGCCGGTCTTGAAGAAAACACAACCTATTACTATCAGTACCTCCTCAACGGCGAATGGAGCGAAGTCTATACATACAGCACAAAAGGAACGGATAATTTCTCGATATTCTATGTTGGCGACCCGCAAATCGGTGCGTCAAAAGGTCAAGTGCCTTCAACTTCAACCGAAAAACAAACAGTTGAGCTTGCCGCAAGAAACGACAGCTTTAACTGGAACAAGACGCTTGAAGCGGCAACCGCAAAATTCCCCAATGTCAGCTTTTTGCTTTCCGCAGGCGACCAAATCAATCAAACAGATGTCAGCACACCCGAAAATGAACTTCAACAGGCTTATGAATATGCGGGTTTCCTCAGCCCAAGTGCGTTAAAGTCCCTGCCTGTTGCAACAACAATCGGCAACCATGACTCAAAGTCTGAAAACTATAAAAATCACTTCAACAACCCCAATGTCTTTACTGAGGAAACAAGCCCGTCCGTTGCCGGTAACGGCTACTACTTCACATACGGCGATGTTCTTTTCATGGTTATCAACACAAACAACTACAACTGTTCCGACCATGAAAACCTTATCAAAAAGGCAACTGAGGCTAACCCCGATGTAAAATGGAAAGTGGTTATGTTCCATCAGGATATTTACGGTTCAGGTCTTGACCATTCCGACTCGGACGGTATGGTTCTCAGAACACAGTTGACACCGATTTTTGATAAGTATGACATTGATGTTGTCCTTCAAGGTCATGACCATACATATTCAAGAACTTATCAACTGACAGGTGACGGACAGGAACACCAAAGCTTTAACAAGGGTGAAGAAGGGCTTGACAACTTCCTCTCCGAAAACAACTGCTACTCAATTACCGATAAGACACAAAATGTCGTAACAGACCCTAACGGTACGATTTACATGGAGGCAAACTCCGCAACAGGTAGTAAATTCTATGAGTTAATCCCGACACAACAGGATTATATTGCTGCAAGAAGTCAGACTTGGACACCGACTTATTCCGTTATTGATTTCAAGACAGCGGAGGACGGTTCAACAACCAGCTTTACAATCAACACATACGATGTTGAAACAGGGGCTAAAATTGACGACTCTTACACAATCGTTAAGACTCTGAAAGAGGTAACAGAGGAAAGCAAAGAGGAAGAAAG
>JBJEQG010000009.1:0-1409 GCA_051881635.1 Acutalibacteraceae bacterium | reverse complement strand
ACAATCAACAGTCCGTAAACAATGAGCCTGTTGCAACAGGTGATACGGATAAAACCGTATTTGCCGCAGCTCTTGCCGCCGCAGCCGCAGTCGTTTCAATTATCTTTTTCAGAAAAAAGCAAAAAATCTGAACATAGTCCCTTAATCTGATACATGAACGGGAGCGGTACAAAACCGCTCCTGTTTGTTATATATAAAGGAATGATAACATGGGCGATAAAATAAAGAAACTTTTTTCGGACAAAAAAGCTGTTGTCAGGGTTTTGTCGGCAATAGTCTTTTTTGCCGCATTTGCGGTGTTTCTGTATTTCTTTAATCAGGTGGAAAAACCGCAGCTTGTCAGCACAAACGGACGCACCTTTGAAACGGCGGTTGTTACCGAGATTGTGCGTGATAATATTCAGGAGGACGGTTCCCGTATCGGCAATCAGTATTTAAAATTGAAAATGCTTTCGGGAGAGCTTGAAGGGCAGATTGTTGACGCAACAAGTGCAAATGGCAATTTGTTCGGTGCGGAATGTAAGGTCGGTATGCGTGTTGTAACGATAACAAGCATATCGGGCGATGTAACCGTAACATCGGTTTACAGCCAAGACCGTCAGTACATTATCTATATTTTTGTCATTGTCTTTTTGCTGATTATGTGCATTATCGGCGGAAGAAACGGCGTGAAATCGTCATTCGGACTTGTTTTTACATTTGTATGTATTATTTTCCTGTATTTGCCGATGATTTTCAAAGGCTTTTCGCCATTTTTCTCGGCGGTTGTCGTTTCAGTTTTGATAACGCTTGTGACAATGGTGTTGATTGGCGGATATACCAAAAAAACCCTCAGTGCGATTATCGGAACGGTTGCCGGTGTTGTCATATCGGGTGTTTCCGCCGCTGTTTTCGGGTATTTTGCCGGAATTTCGGGCTATAATGTTTCGGATATTGAGTCCCTGCTGTATATCGGACAGTCAACGGATATAGATGTCGGCGGACTTTTGTTTTCGGGTATTCTGATTGCATCTTTGGGAGCGGTTATGGATGTTGGAATGTCCATTTCCTCAACCATAAATGAAATCCATATCAATAACCCAACACTGACAAGAATGGAATTGTTTAAGAGCGGTATCAATGTCGGACGAGATATGATGGGGACGATGTCCAACACATTGATTTTGGCATTTACGGGCAGTTCACTAAGCACATTACTTCTCGATTATACCTATAATCTTCCGTATCTTCAAATCATAAATTCCTACTCCATAGGCATAGAAATTATGCAAGGACTTTCGGGAACAATCGGCGTTATTCTGACCGTACCCATAACTTCAATGATTGCGTCATTTGTCCTGAAAAGACAAACAGGAAAATATCAGACAGCCGAATAAAAACAATGAACCGAGCTTGAAAACAATCTTTCA
>JBJEQG010000008.1:0-1515 GCA_051881635.1 Acutalibacteraceae bacterium | reverse complement strand
GCAAAGGCAAATGACGGCTATCATAACCCAAAAACAGATTTTCGGTCTTTCTTTTTAACTTTTGATGACGGGGCAAGGCTTGAAATCATGAACAAACCGCAAATGCTTAACAATCCAAAAGATTTAACGCAAACAGGATATATTCATATTGCCTTTGGTGTGGGAAGTAAAGAAAAAGTGGATAACTTAACGGCACAGCTTAAAGCGGACGGTTATGAAGTGGTCAGCGGTCCGAGAATAACAGGTGACGGCTATTATGAAAGTTGTATCGTTGGATTTGAAGGCAATCAAATTGAAATAACCGTTTGATTAAGAGATAGAAGGGGTATTATGAATATACAAGTTCGTGCGTATCAAAAAGAAGATATAAAAGCGGCAATCGCCGTTTGGAATGAGGTTGTTGAGGACGGTCAGGCTTTTCCGCAAAAGGAACTGTTAAATGAACAATCGGGAAATGAATTTTTTACAAGCCAATCTTATACGGGTATTGCATATGATATGGAAAACGGAGAGGTTGTTGGTCTGTATATTTTACACCCAAATAATGTCGGGCGGTGTGGGCATATTTGTAATGCAAGCTATGCGGTAAAGTCCGAAAAGAGAGGTTTGCATATCGGTGAATTGTTGGTGAAAGATTGCCTGAAAAAGGCAAAGGAGCTTGGTTTCCGTATTTTACAGTTCAATGCCGTTGTTTGCAGCAATACGGCAGCGTTGAACCTTTACAGGCGGCTTGGTTTTACACAGCTTGGCGTTATTCCGCAAGGTTTTTTGAATAAGAATAATGAATATGAGGATATTATTCCCCATTATTATATGATTTAAAATTTAAGTGGAGGTATGAAGTAGTGAACGAAACATTAAACAACATGATGACAAGAAGAAGTGTCAGAAAGTATAAGTCGGATATGGTACCAAAAGAAATAATTGATACCGTAATCAAAGCGGGAACTTATGCGGCAACAGGGCGTGGAATGCAGTCCCCGATTATTATTGCCGTTACAAATAAGGCATTGAGGGATAAGTTATCCCGTTTAAATGCAAAGATTATGGGCAAGGGTGAGGATTTTGACCCGTTTTACAATGCCCCTGTGGTTTTGATTGTTTTGGCAGATAAAACAAGACCGACTTATTTATATGACGGCACTTTGGTTATGGGTAATCTTATGTTGGCGGCTCATGCTCAGGGTTTGGGCAGTTGTTGGATACACAGAGCCAAAGAGGAATTTGAACTTGACGAGGGCAAGGAAATTTTGAAATCATTAGGCATAGAGGGCGATTATGAAGGTATTGGGCATTGTATCCTCGGTTATGCTGACGGTGAAGAACCGACCGCAGCCCCACGAAAGAAAAATTATGTTTATTATTGTGAATAACAGCAATACATTCAGATTGTTAATATGTGTCTTAAATGATTTTTATAAGTCAATTTACTGAATAGCACACAAAAAATCGGATAATTGACTAGAGTGTGTCTGAAAACTCTAAAAAAATAGTCATTTTGACAAAATAAAGATA
>JBJEQG010000007.1:0-6811 GCA_051881635.1 Acutalibacteraceae bacterium | reverse complement strand
GAATTTCTGACTTTGGCTTTGGTGGTTTGCAATATTGTGCAAATCTTTCAAAATTCTAACAAAAAGAAATAACCGCCCCCACTCTCAATAGGGCAGTTATTTCTTAACTAACCATTTGGGAGCAACCGCTTATCGGTACACCCTTGTCTTATTTATATTATACAATTCAAAAGAAAATATGTCAAGTCGAAGTGTGGCGGTTTTGCCATGCTTTTTTATTTATCCGTTGCGGAAATCGGTCTTTATGTTTGCCATACTGTTATCTATGGAATCATAAGCAGATGTATAGGTAAAAAGAATATCCTCTATACCGGATTGATATGCCGAATCGTCTTTGGCATCAAGTGCATATTGAACCAAAGCCTTTTCCTGAGAAAGTGCCGTTATTTGGTCTTGACACTGTATATCAATGTTATAATCTTCAACACTGTATTTCTCTGTCGGATTGATATTTCTTAAATTTAAGTACAAATTTAAAAGCGTATCAATGGATTCCAAATAGTCATTTGTACTCTGAGTATCGGCAAGCGTCCATGAATTACGGATTTTATTCAATTCCCGATTTTTTTTGACTATTTCCTCAAACCTTTCCGAAAGTGTATTGACATAGTTATTTTCGTCAGCGGCGGCAGAAATATAATTGCATGCCGAAAGCATGGAAACAGCGGCGGAAACCGAAAGTATAAGGGCAAAGATTTTTAAAGATTTCATCACTCAAAATCCTTTCAAAAGGCTTATTCGGCGTATGCAAGACTGAATGAGCCTGTCAGGGCATAAACCTGTTCATATAACTGAGCTGCTTTGGCTTTGTATAAATTCATAACCTCAGCATAGGCACTTAAAACAGCCAAAGAACCTCCCTCACTCTTGGCAGTGTCATAGATTTCTTGGGTTTTGGCATCAGCCTCTGCGTTCCATTCTTCTTTTTCTGCATCTAAATTGCTGTCCGTTGTGTCAGCCAAAGCGTTATAGGCATTTTCAACCTCGATTTTCCAATATGCAACATATTGTGCCGTAATGCTTGCCATTTGACTTTCCGGAGCATCAGCAATCGCATTTTGATAACTGAGGTCTAAGGCATTTTGGGCAAAAAGTGTATTGAAGTTTTCGTTGTCCGTATATTCCGAATGTTGGTGGAAGGATTCTTCAATACTTTCGTCATCGGAGGTATAGGGGAAATCATTGATTGAACTTTCAACGATTTCGGAGGATTGTTCTGTACTTTCCTCAGACTCAGTGCTTTCGGGTGTTGTGTTTTCCGTTGTACTTTCGTCCGATGAGGATATGCTTTCCTCTTTTGAAGCAATATTTGTGCTTTCCTCCTTTGAAGCAACATCTGTGCTTTCCGAAGAAGAAATGGAAGTTTCCGAAGGCTGTGTGCTTTCGGAGGTTGTCGCTCCCTTGTCACACGCTGTAAAAGACAAAGCCGCAAAAATACAACATAAAGTCAAAATTTTAAAAGTTCCTTTTTTCATAATGAAAATTTCCTTTCTCAATCAAAAAACTTTAATTTTCTCCATAATATCATACTTCCTTTTTTTTAGCAACAAAGGATTTGAAGTTTTTGTTAAAAAAATTTCCCATTCTGCATTTTTTTGTATTTTACAAAACTGCCGCTAAAACAAGCATTTCACGAATTTTATTATAAATATTGTCGAATTGAGCAATCGGTAGTGGATTAACGCCTTTACCGACTTCAATAGTAAAGGCGGGACGCCGAAATTTCCGCACAAACCAATCTTTAAAACCGCCACCGACCGCCAATCCGTTAGGTTGACTAACCGTATAGCCGCTGGAATGAGCCATAATTTTTGCCATTGTTAAAGCCTCGCTGTCGTGATAATCGTCAAAATCCCAATAAATCTCCTCGCCCTGACTATGAAATGCCAAAGCATGACAAATCTGTCCTGTACGGCAGTAAGACGCCAAAGTGCGTGTTTCGGGTTCGCTTTCGGGAAATTCGCCGCCATAGCGTGTCGGTGCAGGAGAACAAATGCCATGACGAAGTTCCAAACATTTCAATTCATCCCAACCTGCCGAGAAATTATGGTTAATATCCACACCGGCTGCATTTGCCTGCCAATGGGCAGTATCACCGCCACTGACGGAGCGGACAAGTTCCTGATAGTTTTCAGCAGCAGACGAACCATGAACGGCAATTTCCACACCGTCAGGATTGATACACGGAATGACGGTTAATCCTCTTTTGTTCAGAAATGTTCCGATACGAACACCGCATATAGATTCACTGTTTTTTATTGTATTGGCAATATCATCTAAAAATCGTAAAAGAATAAGGGAAGTTATCCATTCCATACCATGAAAAGCACCGCAAAATAAAACCTGTTTGTCGGTGTTTCCGATAGATAGAGCCTCAATAGGACGGGAACAGCGGCTTTCTCCAATTATTTCACGACAGAGAAAAGCATAATGGCTCATTAGTTCAGAAATAATTTTTTCTCTTGTTTGGCGGTCAGCTATTGTATAGGCAGATGAAAAATCCATCAAAAAACCTCCTGTTTGATTTAATTTGATATGTTATGAGAGAAAATTGTTTGAGTTGACAGAAAGCACTTTTTTGCGTACAATAAAGGAAATAAATTCTTCTGTTTTCAAATAAGGAGTGTGTTTTTTTTATGAATGGCGACTGTGACGGTGTCGGTCCTGATAATATTTTATGTGTAAGTATAATTGTTGTTCTTTTGCTTGTTCTTTGTTTTCTTTTTTCGTGTGCGGAGGCAGCGGTTATGTACACTAACGAAGGAAAATTAAGAGCTTTTGAAGCAAAATCCAAAGGTGTCCAGCGGGTTATGCGGTTGAGAGAACGAATGACTTTCTTTTTGGATACAGTTCGTTCTGTTACGGTTATTACAGGACTATTGACCGTATTCTTTGCGATGAAATATTATGCACCGCTTTTGGCAGAAAGTCTGCGGTCGTTTTCCTTTTTAAACGGAGCTGAACAGCTTGTATCAAATATAGCCGTCTTTGCAATTTGTGTCTTTGTTATTATCGTTTTGGGACATCTTTTGCCACAGCGTTTGGCATCATTCAGTCCCGAAAAAACAGCTTTGCGGCTTTCAAAACCTATACGCTTTTTGGGCGGTCTGTTGTTCCCGTTAGTTTGGATTTTGACAGTCTGTACAAACTTTCTTGTACGGCTTTTCGGAAAAAATCCTCACCAGGCGGAAAGTATCGTCACTGAGGAAGAATTGCGTATTATGGTTGATGAGTGTCAGGAAAGCGGTGAAATCGAAAACAGCACCAAAAGTCTTTTGGATAATGTTTTTGATTTTGATGACCTTACGGTTGGGGAAATTATCACGCACCGCAAAGATTTGACCGCCGTTTCGGACGATACAACCGTTAGGCGCTTGGTGGCATTGGCGGCAGACAGCGGTTATTCACGCATACCTGTTTATCATGGCAGTATAGATGATATTGTTGGTATTGTATATGTCAAAGATTTGCTGAGATACATTACAGACAAAGAAAACATAGATTTGCCATTGGATAAATCACTTATTCGTGAGGCAGTGTTTGTTCCAAAAACAAAGTCATGTGTTCAGATGTTCGACTATATGACAAAAAACCACAAGCAAATTGCGGTTGTTGTAGATGAATATGGCGGAACAAACGGAATTATTACTATGGAAGATTTGGTCGAAGTAATTTTGGGAAATATTCAAGATGAATATGACCACGAGGACAATGCCATAGAACAGGTCGATGAACATAGTTTTACGGTAGACGGGTCAACCGATTTGGACGAAGTCAGTGCATTGGTCGGACAAAATATAGTGAGCGAAACAAGCGATACGATTGCGGGACTGATGTTGGAACGAATGGGGCATATTCCAAAGGAAAACGAACATCCGTCTGTTGTGATTAACGGTGTGCGTTTTACCGTACATAAGGTACATGAACGCCGCATAGAAAAAGTATTAGTTGTAAAGAAGTAAAAGACCTCCTTCCTCTATAATTATTATAGAGGAGGAGGCTTTTCATTTCCTGTCACTTTATGATAGAAAATATCAGGAAAAAATATTGAAAATCTGTTGACAACCGTGTGTAGAGTGTGTATAATCAATATGTACACTAAACACATGAGAATTTGTTTAAAGGCAGCTGTTATGTTATCAGCAAAAAAGAAAGGAGAGAATTTTACCGTAGGAACTATGATAAAATGAAACCAAAGCACTAAAATATTGGTTTGAGAAATGAAACAAGGAGCGTGTTGAATTGAAACTGGAAATCAATCATATTGTCAAAACTTTTGGCAGTAAGGAAGTTCTTCGTGACATCTCCATAAAAGCCGAAAGCGGAAAGGCTCATGGGCTTTTGGGGCGTAACGGTGCAGGAAAAACAACAACCATGCGTATTATTATGGATATTTTTCCGCCCGACAGCGGCGAAATCCTTTTGGACGGCAAACCGCTGAAACATTCGGAAATTCAAATCGGATATTTGCCCGAAGAAAGAGGTATGTACCCGAAAATTACAATTTTAAATCAGTTGATTTATTTGGGCTGTTTGCGTGGTATGTCATCAAAGGACGCAAAAGCGGCAGCAATCAGAAACTTGGAACGCTTGGGCATGGCGGAATATCAGTCTAAAAAGCTCCAAACGCTCAGTAAAGGCAATCAGCAGAAAATACAGCTTGCCGCAACGATTATGTGCAATCCCAAAATCGTTATTTTGGACGAACCTTTTTCGGGTCTTGACCCTGTCAATGCCACCCTCTTGAAAGATGTTGTCAAAGATATGGTTAAGCAGGGGGCAATCGTTCTGTTTTCAAGCCACCAAATGAATTATATTGAGGAATTTTGCGATACCATTTCAATCCTCAATGGCGGACAGATTGCCGTTGACGGCAGAATATCCGAAATCAAACGCAGTTATCCCCGCAATCGTCTGAAAATTTCTTCCCGTGACTGTGCGAAAATCCAGCCGTTTTTGCTTGAAAAATTTTCGAGCGAAATTCAAACTCTGACAAGGGCGGAAGATGAGGACAATGCCCTTATTGTTACACTTAACAATGAAAAATATAAATCCTCCGTTTTTAATTCGTTGTCAGGTTTCGACATAGATGTTTTTGAAGTTTGTGAACCATCATTAAGTGATATTTTTGTACAATATACGGAGGATAAGATATGAAAAAGTTTTTTCAGGTTTTAAAGTTTGAGTATCTGAACACCGTTAAAAATATCGGGTTTATCGTATCAACCCTGATTATTATTGCCATGATGTTTACAGTTATGATGATTACTTCAATGACATCATCATCGGGCGGTTCAACGGGCGAGGGTGAGAAAGATACGATTGCCGTTGTCAATACGGCTGTATATGATAATGCACTGCTGCAAAGTGCATTGGAAAAGAATTTTGCAGATTATAACATTTCAATCGTTGACGAGGAGAAAGAGCAAATTCAGCAAAAGGTTAATAATGCCGATTATGCTTTTGCCATTCTTTTAGATACGCCAACCTCCTTTACATATGTCGGTAAGTCCGTCAATATGATGGACGAAACACCAAGCAAAATTCAAAGTGCGGTATCTTATATTTATCGTGTTTCCGAAATGGGAAAACTTGGTGTAAGTCAAGGGGATTATGATAAAATAAGTGAAACGGAAATTCAGTACGAAGTTTTGAGTTTGTCAGGCGATAACTCATTGATGTTTATTGTTGCCATGATTATACTCATGGTTCTGTATGTGGCAATTTTAATGTATGGTCAGCTTGTGTCAATGAGTGTTGTTACGGAAAAAAATTCCCGTGCAATGGAATTGCTGATTTCCTGTGCAAAACCGTCAGATTTTATTTTCGGCAAGGTTTTGGGTGCAGGTTTGGCAGGCTTAACGCAAATGGCAGCTCTGTTCCTTATGGGCGGCTTGACATTAAACTTTGTTAAGATTGGCAGTATTTCTGATATTATTCAGTCGGCATTTTCTCAAATTATTACGACAGTTCTGTTTAGTTTGATATTCTTTGTTCTGGGATTTTTCATGTATGCCTTTTTGTTTGCGGCTGTATCATCTTTGGTTTCCCGTATGGAAGAATTGAATACCTTGACAACACCGATTGTCTTTTTATATTTAATCGCATTTTTTGCTGTGTTTATACCTGTGAGCAACGGCAATACAGACGGTATTCTGCCCATTGTTTTGTCTTATGTTCCGTTTACCGCACCGCTTGAAATGGTTGTCCGTATAGCTTTGGACAATGTGGCATGGTATGAAGTTGTGATTTCCGTGGTTATTCAAATTATAACGGTTTATTTGCTGGGACGCTTGTCTGCCGCTGTTTATCGTTTGGGCGTTATGATGTACGGCAAACCGCCGAAATTGACTGAAATTTTTAAAATGCTCAAATCCAACAAGGCAAAATAATCGAAAAGAATGTTAATCCGATAAAATTTGAAAGGGCGAACACTGTTCGCCCTTTTTGAATAATCAGACTGTTGGGGCGTTGCCCCAAGCCCCACCAAAGGCTCTGCATTTGGAAACCGCAAGCCTTTGAAAAGGCTTGACCTAAACTTTAATTTGTTGTGAAACTCTTATTAAACTGAAAATCTCATACATCATTCCAAAAAGAAAGCAAGAGGAATTTTTCCGTTAGGAAATTTTCCTCTTGCTTTTTGTTTTTATTTAATTTTTAAAAACCGAATAATGAACTTGCTATTACTCAGACATTTTCTTTAAGCGGTCATACTTTTCGGCTGCACCTTTTTCGGCTTTTTCAAAGAGAACTTCGGCTCTTTCGGGGAAGGAGCGTGTCAATGAATTGTAACGAACTTCTCCCATGAGGA
>JBJEQG010000006.1:0-1518 GCA_051881635.1 Acutalibacteraceae bacterium | reverse complement strand
CCGATTCGGCGGCATTAAGCGGTGTTTCTTTCTCGTCAAGGGTAACGCACTGATAAACAACCATTGCGGTGTATTCTCCCTTTTCAAGTGTTTGGGAGAGCGGAACTTCCGTCAGTCCATAGCCCGGTTTAAGCAATTCGGACTTATAAAGCACCGTTCCGTCATCAAGTTTCAGTGTTGCATAAAATCCACACTCATTCGCCTTTGGATTGCCGATACTCAGGTGCAGACTTTTGTCACCTGAGTTCATTACGGCGGTACTGTAACCGGGAATCTGAACGCCTTTTTTCTGTTGAGAATTTTCTTCTTTAATACCTGTTTCCCAACCGTCGGAGATTGTCCCAACAACGCCGCTTGAATCTGTCGGCTTTTTGGCGAAAAAGCTGTTATAAACAACAATTCCTCCGACAACCAAAGCCATAATTGTAAGAATTACGATTATAATGATTAGCAGTTTTTTCTTTGATTTATCCAAATTCTATTCCTTTCTTAAATGATTAGCAAGATTGTACCTGTCTGATTATCATTTATTGTTTTGATTGCAATAGCATAATACTTATTAAGTTCATTATAAGTTTTTTAGCAATTTTTATCAATAAACCATGCATAAAACGACATTAAAACGGCGTAAATCGACATAAAAAAAGACCGCATACATCAATATGTGGTCTTTCTTATTCATATATGGTTGTAATTATCAACCGTTATTTTTCGGCGGATTTCCGAAATAGAGCATCAATGCTTTTTCGGCATCACTGCTGTTTTTGGTGAATTTTATCTCCGAAATATCGAACAGAATACACCCGCAGTGACCTTTGAAAGTCGGAAAACATATCACTTTCAAATATGTATCTATCTCCGGGCTGTAATCTATTATCTCCAATGTTTCACCATAAAGCGTCGCACGCTCGTAGCTCCGTAACCACTTTGAATCCATGTTACTGAACAGATTGCCGAAAGAGTTGCCGATAAGCTGATTTAACGGTATCTTTTCAAGCCTTGCCAATGCGGTGTTGCCGTATCTGAATATCCAGTCTACAGCGTGGCTTTCCTCGTTAAATACCATTTCGATATCCGTAAATGCAAAAGGCATATTATCAAAACTGCTGTAATGTTTTCGGTATTCTTCATCAGTTATGGGAATACCATCTTCCATGAAACTGTTGATAATATTCTGTTGCTTTAAACTTAGTTGGTCAATAATCTCGTTTTTCTTTCGTATCGTGTATTCAAGGGACTCTCCGTTGCTTAGGTTAATATTGTCTGTGATATTATGTATTGCCATTGCGGACACAATGCAACCACGGTGTACCTTTATAAATCCCTCACCTAAATTATCCTCAATTTCGTTAAGAGTCATTCTTGTTTTGTATATCTTACCTCCGGAAACATGTATCTCAGCATTCCTTCCTGTAATAAGGACATAAAGGATCGAACTGATACTTAGCATAATCTTTCTTCTGTTTGAAATGATTGTTATGTATTTTGCTTTCTGCAAATCAGTCACCTCAGACTTTT
>JBJEQG010000005.1:0-1521 GCA_051881635.1 Acutalibacteraceae bacterium | reverse complement strand
TGTGTAATCGTTTTTTATCATTTGCGTTAAGTATGCAAACGGAGAGGCTATTTTCTTGCCGCTTTTACTCGCTTGACATTCAAGTCGAGTATAGATGTGTTGAAGATAAGATAGTCTTTGCTGCTCATCAATGAAACTCATGAGATCAAGCAATAATTTGATTTGTTTTGCCGAAAGTTCATTTTTACAAACTTTCAAACATTGCTCTGTTATCTCATCAATCGGTCCGTCATCGGTAGGGTTCGACTTTACTTCATTTTCAGAATTGTCATGATAGATTGATTGATTACTTGATTCTTGTATATTTAATATTTGTTTCTTTGATTGTGGGCGTTTTTCCTGTGCAGGTTTTTCCTGTTTTGGTTTTACCTGTACAGGTTTTTCCCGTGCAGGTTCGGTTTCACTTTTTGAGTGTTCTACCTTATCTTCCTGTTTGGTTTTGCCTTTACTTTGTACTTGCTCTATTTTGTCTGCTTTAACCAACACGGGATTTTCCCGTTTAGGTTTATTTTCTTCTTCTTCAAGGCTTTCTGCGGAAGCGGTTTGTGGTATTTGGTAAATTATGTATTCAGTTCCGCAAAGCCGTCCCTGAGCATTTCTGATCCTTTTACGGACAATATATCCTGCGTCCTCCAATTCTTTCAGTGCAGACGATATGCTGTCCACGCCATCACCGCAAATTGCTGCCAATCCTCTGAGTGTATAGTCCCAATCTTCCGGTAAGGACAGCATAAGCGACTGCAAGCCTTTTGCCTTTAAGGAGAGCTTGCGGTTACGCAAATGATGATTTGCCATGATTGTAAAGTCTTTTTGCTGTTCGATTTTAAATGTTGCTGCCATATTCGTTTCCTCCATAACCGTTATAAATTTTTAAAAAGTTAAAAGCTGTCCATAAATATGAACAGCTTTTTTTCATATCATATTATTTGCTTTCATTTGCTGATAACAGAAAAGCGTTGCCCGACAATCTGCAAGACTGTCATGAGCTTTATCTTCCTGCCAATCATAGCCGTAATAATCGGCACAGGTACTTAATTTTTGCCATTTGTAATCGCCATATATTTCGCTCCATTCGCCATAGATTTCAGCAAAATCTTTCATGACATCTACAACTTTGGCTTTTGGATTTATATTACAGTTTGCATTGAAAAGAAAATTCAAGTCAAAGCTTATATTATAACCAATAATAATATTTGCAAAACAAAGTATATCATTTATTTTCTCTCGTTCATCAGCAATGCATGGAGCGTTGGCAACCATTTCAGGAGATATGCCATTAACGGCTTGTGCCTGCTCCCATGAAGTTACCCTTTCGGGTTTGAAGTATTGGTTATAAATTGTGCTGCCGTCATCAACATTGATTACAGATAACTGTAAGATTTCATCCTCATTCGGATCAAGACCTGTTGTTTCGGTATCTATAACAATTCGCTTACTTTTCATTTTTATTTTTCCTGTATTTCATTCCACCTTGGTTTTATTTTTAATTTTGCGTTCTTTTATTGATAAAGCTATATCATC
>JBJEQG010000004.1:0-6870 GCA_051881635.1 Acutalibacteraceae bacterium | reverse complement strand
GTACTCTCTTTTCGTCCAAAAGACGGCTCAAAACATCATCATAATCTCCTTGCATTAAATTATAACATTCACGGACGGTCATATTTTGTCAAACCCTTCTTTTTTGCTTTTTATACACATTTTATTATAAAACAAATGACATGAAATTTCAATAAATTTTACAAATCTTTTTTGGTGTGAAATATCACTGATTTAAAAAATAATATTTTAATCAGTGGGATTAAAATTCAAGTTTGTTTATTTTTTGATATTTTGAAAACTTAATATAATATTGTTTAATGAACTAAAAGAATAAAAAGTGACTTATCGTTGAAATACCACAAAATTTAATGTGAAAAACGGGGGCTTTTCTGTGGAGGACTATGGTTTTCAACTCTTGTTTTTTGGTGGTTGATAGGATATACTATAAATATATTTTGATGTACAAAGTAGAGCGGAGGTTTAAACTTTGCAGTTTTCAAAAAGAGATACGCTTATTATGAAAGGCGTGGCAATCTTGTTTTTGGTAGCCTACCATTGTTTTTCATCTGTCAGCCGTTTGAACGGATATTATGTGGATTTTTCGTCGTTTTCGCAAAAAACGGCGATTTATATTTGTGAAAGCATGAATATTTGTGTGGGAATGTTTGCTTTTTTGTCATCATACGGTTTGACAAGAACGATGAAGTTCAAAAACCAAAATCTTTGTTTTACGGCAAAAGATGAAGTGACTTTTGTTACAAGGCGTATACGGTTTTGGAATTCTTTGAAAAACATTTATCCAACATATTCTTTATGCATACTTTTATTCGGGCAGTTTGGTTTAAGGATTTTACCTATGAACTGAAATATGCCGCTTTGATATTTGCTTTTATGATTGCATTTTCTTTGGTATTATCTTTTGCGGTTATGGGCATAAAAAAGTTGATACACTGTGATAAAATCGTGAAATGTTTTTCCGACCATGTGACAGCGTGTGAGGAACGCTTAATGACAAATACATAAAAGGAGGCGAGTTCTTTGGAAAATATTGATTTTGTTATGATTTGGGTAGACGGTAATGACCCCGCATGGCGAAAAGAAAAAAGTCTGTATGACGGTTCTAAAGATAAAGGGGACGATACGGAAGTACGCTACCGTGATTGGGATAATTTGCAATATTGGTTTCGTGGTGTGGAAAAGTTTGCACCATGGGTACACCGTATTCATTTCGTAACATGGGGGCATTTGCCACCATGGTTGAATACTGAAAATCCCAAACTTCATATCGTCAATCATAAAGACTATATTCCTCGGAAATATCTGCCGACTTTTAATTCTCATACAATCGAGTTAAATTTGCACCGTATAGAGGGTTTGGCAGAACAATTTGTTTATTTCAACGATGATATGTTTGTAACAGCTTCCACAGTGCCGGAAGATTTCTTTAAAAACGGTTGTCCAAGAGATACCTATGCCCAGGATTGTATTTATTTCGGCAAGAACAGTGCAGGACCGTTTAACGGTAATAATATGGAGTTGATTAACAGCCATTTTGATAAAAGGCAGTGCATTAGAAAACATTTTTCAAAATGGTATAATCCTAAAAACGGATTGAAACGGATTATAAAAACAAGTGTTTTGAATATATGGCCATGGTTTCCGGGCATATTCTATGACCATTTGCCGAGTAATTTTTTGAAAAGCACTTTTGAAGAAGTTTGGGCGGCAGAGGGGGAAATTTTAGATAAAACCTGTATGGACAAATTCCGTAATCCGTCAAACTGTAATCAATGGCTTATGAAATTTTGGCAAATTGCATCAGGAAAAGCGTTGCCGAGAAGTATGAAAATCGGACAGTGTTTTCATATTAAGGACAGAAATTTTCAGGAACTTTTGGACGCACTGTCGCAGGGGCGTTATAAATTGGTTTGTGTTAATGATACGGTAAATACGGCAAACTTTGAGCAGCAAAAACAGCAGGTTATGGAAGCGTTTGAAAAGTTGCTGCCAGAAAAATCAAGTTTTGAAAAGTAAAAGATGAAAAACTGAACAGAACGGAAAGGTGATTTTAAATGTCCGAAAAAAATAAGTTTTTGTTTTCGGTTGTTATTCCCGTATATAATGTTGAACAGTATTTGGCAGAAACAATCGAGTCCGTTTTAGCCCAAAATATTGGTTTTTGTGAAAATATTCAAATGATTTTGGTTAATGACGGCAGTCCCGACAACAGCGAAGAAATATGTTTGAAATATAAAGAACAGTATCCTGATAATATTATCTATGTTCGTCAGGAAAATGCGGGCGTCAGTGCGGCACGAAATACGGGTATGAAATATATTGAGGGCAAGTATGTCAATTTTTTGGACTCGGACGATAAATGGAATCCTGATGCCTTTAAGACCGTTTGGAATTTTTTTGAGGAACATGAGGACGAAATTGATGTTGTTGCCTGTCGGCTGAGATACTTTGAAGCGTCCAGCGGTTGTGGACACCCACTGAATTTTAAATTTAACAGAAATCGTGTGATTTCCACAGAATATGATTATCAGTGCATACAAATGCACATGGCGTCATGCTTTATCCGCAGTGAGGCATTGAAGTATAAATTTGATGTTCAACTGAAATACGGCGAGGATTCACTTCTGATTAACCAACTTATCCTCCAAAAACAAAAATACGGTGTTTTGCGTTCAGTTGATTATATGTACCGCAAAAGGGAAAATGCCAATTCCGCTTTGGATACCTGTCAAGAGCGTGTGGAATTTTATGAAACGACATTGAGTCATTTTCATGATGTTATTTTATCTTTTGCGAAAGAGCTTTGGGGAACTGTGCCGTATTATGTGCAGTATTTAATCATGTATGATTTTCAATGGAGGGTGAAAAGACCAATTCCAGAAGGTATATTGACCGAAACAGAAGCTGAAATTTATACAAAGCACATCAAGTCAATTATAAAAAACATTGAGGATTTTATTATTGCGGAACAAAAAAATATTTGGGTGGAACATAAAGTTTATGCTCTAACCTTGAAGTATGGTTATGATATTAGGGAACAATTTGTTCAAAGACAGGGGGCTTTGTATTTCAACAATATCCGTCTTTTGTCGTTGAACAATCCCTCATTGGTTCGCATGGAAGAAGTCAAAGTTTATAAGGACCATATCCATTTGGAAGGATTTATCAATTCGGTTCTGAAAAGCGATGATTATGAGATTTATTGCCAAGATGGAGAAAATCGTATAATACCGTTTAAAGAATGTTATGAATACAGTAAAAAGCCGAAAAACTGTGTAGAGGGTATCTATTACTATGAAAGATACTTTAAAACGGATATTCCTTTTGACGGTCAAAAAACGGCTGTAAAGGTTTTTATTATTTATAAAAAGAATTTTCCGATTGAGGTGGATTTCAATTTTACACCAAACTGTACAATGAACAGAAACTGTAAAAATTCTTATCTGAGAACAAACGGTTTTTTGGTTCAGTACAGCGGTCATGCGTTGCAAGTGGAAAAAGATGACGGGAAAAAGTACCGTAAGATTGAGAAAAAATTGATTTCCGAATTATGGTCGTCAAAGTCTAAATGGTCGGCAATTTACAGACGGCTGTATCGTTTTATGTCCAAATTTATCAAAAAGGAAATTTGGTTGATTTCCGACAGACCGTATAAAGCAGGAGATAACGGCGAAGCGTTTTTCAGATATATGCAAACGGTGGACAACAAAAATTTAAAGACCTATTTTGTTCTTGAAAAGAGCAGTGAGGACTATGAAAAGATGAAGTCTGTCGGCAAAGTCGTGCCGTATGGTTCGATGAAATATAAAATGCTGAGTCTTTTCTGTACAAATATCGTTTCCTCACAGGCGAGTGATTATATTGTCAACCCCTTTGGAATGTACAAAAAATATTTGGTGGATTTGTATCATTTTAATTTTACATTCTTACAGCATGGCATTACAAAAGACGATATTTCCGATTGGCTGAACAGAGCTTCAAAGAATATCAAAGTCTTTGTAACGGCGGGAAAACCGGAGTATGACTCTATCGTACAGGGCGATTATTATTATGGTGAACGGGTTGTTAAACTGACGGGTTTCCCACGATATGATACACTTTTCAGAATGAACCAAAACCGCAAAAAAAAGGTTTTGCTTATTCCGACATGGAGAAATTCCCTTAAACAGTGTGTTGACCCGAAAACTGATGAAAGCGTTTATTATGACGGCTTTAAAGACAGCGATTATTTTAAGTTTTATGATGCCTTAATCAATGACGAAAGGCTGTTGAATTGCATGAGAGAGCATGGGTATGAGGGCTTGTTCTGTATGCACCCGCTGTTTACAAAACAAAGTATTGATTTCCATGCAAATGATGTTTTCAAGGTCAATGACGGCTATGTTGACTATCAAAAGGAATTTTCTGAGGGTGCATTACTTGTTACGGATTATTCCAGCGTTTTCTTTGATTTTGCTTATCTGAAAAAGCCTGTGGTTTATTCTCAATTCGACAAGGATATTTTCTTTGGCGGTGAACATTCCTACAAGAAGGGCTATTTCAGTTATGAGGACGACGGCTTTGGACCTGTCTGTTATGATTTGGAAAGTACGGTTGATGCCGTTATAAAAGAGATAGAGCATGACTGTCAAAACGAAGAAAAGTATATAAAGCGTATTGAGGCATTTTATCCCTATTTTGATGAGAATAACTGTCAGCGTGTCTATGAGGCAATTTTGAATATTCCCGAATAACAATCAATCCCTAATCTTTGCCGTAAGATTAGGGATTTTTTTATGGAGTAAAAAATTTGCCTTGCCAAAGGTCACGCACCTTTAATTCATGCTGAATGGCATTAAGCACACGCATTTTGTCACCACTCCAAAGCGGTGCGATGAGGTCGTTTTTATTGCCGTCCCCTGTCAGTCGGTGGATAACCATATCAGGCGGCAAAACGGCTAACATACGGCACACAAGGTCAATATAACGCTCAAATGATAATGCCGAAAATTGTCCCTGTGCGTAATGTTCCGCCAAAACCGTTCCTTTTAAAATATGCAGAAGTTGAAGTTTAATGCCGTCCTTACCGATTTTTCCGATATAGTGGGCGGTTTGGAGCATATCTTCATCTGTTTCATTTGGTAAACCGATAATCATGTGTGTAATAACGGGAATGCCGATTTGGTGCAGATGTTCGGCGGCGGTTTGGTAAACCTCTAACGGATAACCACGATTGATATATTTGGCGGTATGTTCATGAATGGTTTGTAAGCCGAGTTCAACCCAAACGGGTTTGATAGCGTTCAATTCCGCCAAAAGTTCAAGGACAGGTTCAGGCAAACAGTCGGGACGGGTGGCGATAGATAGAACAGCTATATCAGGTCTTTGAATAACAGGCAGAAAAAGCCGCCGTAAGATTTCACACGGAGCGTATGTATTGGTATAAGATTGAAAGTAGGCAATATAACGATTGCCGTTATATTTGTTTTGGACAAGAAGTTTTGCGGCGGCAATCTGTTCGTCCGTATTTATACGATGAGAAACGGCAAAATCTCCCGAACCGCCGGCACTACAAAAAATACAGCCGCCAAAGGATAAAGTTCCGTCACGGTTGGGACAAGTCATACCGCCGTCTAATGACAATTTGTATAATTTTTCACCAAAAGTATTTTTTAGAAAACTGTCAAGCGAATAATAACGGCGTCCGTTCCAAAGCTGAGTCATAATGATACTCCCGTTTCATGCTTGTATTGTTCCAAATAGTAAAGTAAAAAGTGTTGAGCCACACTGTCGGGATTGATATTTTTGGCAGCCTCCTCGAAGGAAAACCATGCGGCACTGTCTATTTCCTCGTTGATACCGCTTAAATCCATACTGTCCGCAACACAGGAAAAATTCAGCATAAGTGTATTTGTTGGGGCAAAATAGGCACTTTTGCTTGGGCGTAGTTTAACGATATTAAAACCGATTTCTTCTTTGACTTCACGATGTACAGCTTGTTCGGCATTTTCGCCTTTATTGACATAACCCGCCACAAGGACATAATTTGGTTTGCCGTATTGCTTTATAAGAAGAATTTTATCCTCGCTTGGGTTTTTAACAATCATACTGACGGCGGTTGAAAAAATCGGGAAACGAAATGTTTGACAGCAAGGGCAGTAGGGTGTTGCACCGTCAATGCCGTTAATCTTTGTGATTAAGGCCGTGCCACATTCGTAACAAAATTTCATGGTATTTTTCTCCTTAGCTTGTCTTTTAGGAATAGGTTATGTTATAATGAAAAACAGTTTGAATAACAAAGGCAGTGAAAGTATGAGTGGTACAACTGAAAGCAAAAAAGGACGGTTTATTGTTCTTGAAGGTTTGGACGGCTCGGGCAAGGGAACACAAATTGATTTGCTGGTACGGGAATTGAAAAAAAATCATACGGTTTATCAAACGGCAGAACCTACCGTATCGACTGTTGGTGGCTTGATACGGGATATACTTGGCGGTTTCCGTAAGAGTACCGCACAAGAATTATCAGCGTTGTTTCTGGCGGACCGTATTTTTCATAATATCAATCCGAAAAATGGTATCAAACAATATATTGACAGCGGTATTGATGTTGTATGCGACCGCTATTATTATTCATCGTTTGCGTATCAGGGAATTGATGCCAATTTAGAGTGGGTTATGCAGATGAATTTGGGGTGCGATAAAATTTTAAAACCCGATTTATGTTTGTTTTTAGATGTTGACCCGGAAAGCTGCGACAGCCGCCTGAATAACGGGCGGTTAAGCAGAGAAATTTTTGAGAACCCAAAAACGCTTGAAAAAACCCGCCGATGTTTTTTTGATGTTTTTGAAATTTTGGGAGCAAGCGAAAATATTAAAATTATTGATGCTGTGCGTTCAATAGAAGAAGTCCAT
>JBJEQG010000003.1:0-7047 GCA_051881635.1 Acutalibacteraceae bacterium | reverse complement strand
CAAATCTGCATACCCCAATAGTGCGATTGATTATCTGCTTTTGCTCAGATGTCGGATTTATTTCTGTCTTGTAGCTCGTCAGCAATGTCTTTATCCTCCTGTATTTTTTATATATTTTTTGACACATTCAAACATATTCGTCAATATATTTGATTACTTAACAGCACCTCCTTTATAATAAACAATACAGTCGGGCGGCATTTTTCTGCTGCCCGACTGTTTTAAAATTCGGAAACCAAATTCAGCACCATACATTCATCGGATTGTTTAAAGCCAAACTTTTCATACAAAGGTTTTCCACAGTCCGTTGCGTCCAAACTGATTTCTGTAACACCTTTTTCTTTCGCTTCCTGAATGAGCATATCCAGCATTTTTGAGGCAATACCATGTCGGCGGTATCGGCTGTTCGTATAGACATTCATCAAGTGACCTCTTTTTCCTGTTGGGTGTGAAAAAGTGGGCATCATTTCTATATAGCACAGTGTCGCACAACCGACAACGGTATCTTCCTCAATCGCCAACACCGTTGTTTGGTTTCCCTTTTCAAAATAAGCTTGACTGTATGTGAGCAGTTGATTGTCAAAAACATAATCGGACGGCAAGTGATTTACAACTTTCAGCATTTCCAATCGGATTTGCATAAGCAAAGTCATATCGTCTTTTGTTGCTGTAATATACTTCATTTTTTAATTCTCAGAGGTATTCTTTCCAAGAAAAGCCGCACCGATAATACCCGCATCGTTGCCGAGCTGTGTAGGACAAACAACGGTTTGTTTATCATTATGCTTTGTAATTCTTTCTTCCTCAACAATTTTCATAATCGGTTTAATCAAAGTATCACCCTCACGGCTGATACCGCCGCCGATACATACAACATCGGGTTGGAAAATATTGATAACATTAACAATACCGCAAGCCAAATATCCGATATATTTCTCAACAACCTTTGTGCCTGTCGGGTCATTGGCTCTCATGGCGTTAAATGCCGTAATGCCGTTGACTTTGCTCAAATCGCCGTCAACCATTTTTGACATATAGGAATTGGGATTGTTTTCTTCCTCGATTGCATCTTTTGTCATTTGGATTAAACCGCTTGCCGAAGCGTATGCTTCCCAACAACCTTTTCTGCCACAACCGCATTTTCTGCCGTTATATTCGATAACCATGTGTCCCAACTCAGCACCCGCATAGTTAGAACCGCTGTAAATTTTGCCGTCAATGATAATTCCGCCGCCGACACCTGTTCCCAAAGTAACAGCCACAGCATTTTTAGCACCCTTAGCCGCACCTGCCAGATATTCGCCGTAAGCCGCCGCATTGGCATCATTTTCAACCATAACTTTTTTGTTCAAACGCTCGGTCATCATTTGGGCAACATTCCAATTATGATAACCCAAATTTGCCAAAAATTCAACAATACCCGTTTTGCTGTTGACAGGTCCGGGAGCACCGATACCTACCCACGCAATATCGTCCATAGTCAAACCCGCCTGTTCAACGGCTTTGCGTGTTACCGCCGCCATATCGTCACAAAGTTCATCTTCGGGACGGGGAGCATTAGTCTTACAGCTTGCCTTTGTAATCAGGTTATACTTTTCGTCAACAACACCCGCAACAATGTTTGTACCGCCGAGGTCAATTCCTACATAATACATTTTTATATCCTCCAATAAACAATCTTGTAACTTTTATTATAACATATAGCAGAATTGAATAAAAGTCAATTCCGTAAAAAAAACAAAATTGTAGACTTCCACAATTATAATTCTGACAAAATGGGCATTTTGTCTAACTTCAAAAAATATAAACTATTTCATCATTCAGCAATAACCGATACGATATTTTGCTTTTGGACTTTAAAAAACTGTATAACCGTAAATATCAAAGACAATACCAAAACAAATACTATCCCGAACATTACACCAACCATGAAATCGCCTGCAAAAATCGTCACCGCACCGCCGATATAGCCTTGCATAAAATTCATAAGCTCCGTAATCATAAAATACGAAATCGGAACGGTAACAATCAACGACACAATACCGCAAATCAAAAATTCCATGATAAAAACAGAAAATACCTTTCCGCTCCTCATTCCTATGGCACGCTCCAAAAGAATAAAACGCAATCTCTTGTTAAAGTAGTATTGAATTGAGGAAATCATAAACACCAAAACCGCAAAGACAATCAATATCAAAACCAACAATACAATTCTTGTATAAAGTGTTTGCTGTTTTTCAATTTCGGAATAAATTGAAAGGCTTTCGGACGCTGTTACCCAAACCGTTTCATCTTGCGATAAGGTTTTATAGGCTTTATAAGCAGATGAAAAGCTGTCAAAAAAGATTTGCTGTTCAAAAGCATAGTATTGTGAAACGCTGTCCTTATTCAACGGAATAAAGATATGGTTTTCCGTTCTGAATTCTTCGACATCATAAAAATCCGTCCGCAAAATTCCGCAAAGCGTATAATCTTTGACTATATCAAAAGTCTGTCCCTGTAATGTAAACTTTAAAGTGATTTTTTTGCCAATCAGCTTTTGTGCGTCCTCCAACGAAAATCCGAACTTTGACAAAATATATTCGCTCATAATTATATCATTATCGTTTTTCATTTCCGAGCCAATCAAAAAGTCCTCTGTATGTTTTTGGTAATACTCATTAGTTTCCGCCTTTGCGAACTGAACATATCCTTTATCAATATAAAGTTGGCTCATGGAAAAAAATACACTGTCGTCAAAAAAACCGTTCTCCAATTCTTCCTCCGTACAGAATTGACCATAACTGTGGTCATTAACACCCTGATGTTTTTTGCCGTCAACGACAAGTGTGGCATTTTCTATGCCGAAATCCGACATTTCAAAAGCATAACCGCTCCCCTCGCCAAAACAACGCTCTATAATATCAAACCAACCAAAAATTTTTTCAATTTTTATATCCGTCATACCATTCAACGCCTTGACCTTTGACAAATTGTCAATATCACTGTAAAGCGGCTGTTCCGTACTGTATGAAAAATACATATTGGAGGATTTACCGCTAACCTTGCTGTCCAAAGATGAGGCGATGGCATTATTATATGTAAAAGCGGAAATCACCATGCACAATGCCAAAAGCATACTCAAACAGATGAATACCGTTATCTTTTTATATGACTTCAAATTCAAAAATGCCATTCTTATGCAATCTGAAAATTTCAACCTTCGCACCTCCTCATTCATTCTTTCCCAAAAGCGAAACCATATCCGCCCGCTTTATTTTTACATAAATGCCGAGCGAGGCAACAAATGCCGCTATATTCGCCGCAATAAAGGCAAATAAAGCCGCCGAGAAAGTATTATATGCCGAATAGCTGAAATCTCCAAAGACATCAAACAGAGCGGAATGGATATAATTGTTGCCAAAAAATACAATGCCCATTGCCGCAAGAACCGCCGCCGCAAGAACAACCTCTATAACCAAAAATAATATCGCAAAAATATGCCCCGAAGTCATGCCGAGCGTTTTTTGCAGAACAATATGTTTTATTCTGGAATTGAAATACATATTGCACATGGTAACAAGACAGGCAATTCCAAGACAAATTACAATGATTGCCAACGCTTTGAAAACGGCACTAATCATAGCGGTTACATCTCTTAAATCATCAATGAAAGAACTGACCGTAAAACCGTTTTCAAGGAGTCTTTGTGACATAACGGTATATTCTTTCATATCCTTAATCTTAAAATAAACTTCTGTGGATAACTCAATACCATTATTTTTATATGTATCATAAATTTTCTGATATGGAAGATAAACATCATCTGCATAACTGTTCTTTAAATGAATAATAACCGTATCAAAACGGATTTTCTCTTTTCCGTCCGTTCCATATAAAACGATATTTTTTATATCTTTTCTTTCATCATAAGTTTCATCGGATACAAGCACATACGCTTTATTGCCTGTATTAAAATCGGTTGTCAGGTTTAGATTTTTTAATTCATCGGTCAATTCGGTATCATCATCAATCCAAAGCATTTCACGCCACAAATCCAACTCTGTACCGTTTTCATCTTTCAAGGTTATATTATCGGTTTCCCAATCCATAGACCATACACCAATATGGGATACTCCCAAAGATTTTAAGGTTTCAATATCTTCAAAATCCGCATTTTCAACCGTAACGCTGATTCCGCCTTTCATAAAACCCGTAAACTTAGCGTAAATAACCTCTATACTGCTTTCGGAAATATTCAAAATGATAATGGCGGCCGCCATGATAAGTGCTGTTGCTATAAAGGCGGGAATGAGCAATTTATAGCCGAGTTTTATTTCTTTGAATGACAAAGAAACCGTATCAAAGCATTTCATCATTGACCACCAACCCATCTGTCAGCGTAATAATTCTATCCGTCTTTCGGGCATCGTCATTATTATGCGTTACAAGAACAACAGTTGTGCCTTGATTAACAAGTTCACGCAAAAGCTGCATAATTGCCTGACTGTTTGCGGTGTCGAGATTACCGCACGGCTCGTCTGCAAAAATAATCGGCGGATTGCCGACAATCGCCCTCGCAATCGCCACACGCTGTTTTTCACCGCCCGATAATTTAGATGCAATACAATTCAGCTTATGGTCTATTCCTGCCCTTTGAGCCGCTTTTTCAACCAAAGCTTTTCTTTCTTTTTTGGGAACACCGCCAATAATCAACGGCATTTCAATATTCTTGTAAACCGTATAAGCCGACTCCAAAAAATACGCCTGAAACACAAAGCCTGTTTTTTGATTTCTGTGTTGGCAAAGCTGTTTTTCGGACAGATTTTTTATGCTTGTACCGTCAACAACCACATCACCGCCTGTCATGCTTTCAAGGCTTGCCATGATATGCAATAAAGTTGATTTGCCACTGCCTGAACGCCCCACAATGCTGACAAACTGTCCTTTTGGAATATCAAACGATATGCCTTTCAACGCCTCACAATGGACATCGCCATAGGCAAAGGTTTTCTTTACATCGGAAACCGTAATAATGTTTTCATTCATTGCTGTTCTTATTCCCCTTTTTGTTAATTAGCACATAAAATTTAGATATATGTTTTTCTCCGTTTTGACCCGTTCTTTCGTAATCCTTTATAAAAGAAAAGCCTGATTTCTCAATCACCCTTTGGGATTGAATATTTGTGACAGAATGACTGCATTGTAAGAAATCATATTTTTCCACATCAAAACAATACTGTATAACGCATTTTACGGCTTCGGGCATAAGTCCTTTTCCCCAATAATCTTTGCTGAGAACATAACCGATTTCCCGTCCAACCATATCTGTATAAGGTTCTCCCAAATCAATAAACAATTCTTCCAAACCGATTGAGCCTATAACTTTATGGTTAGATTTCAGTTCAAGTGCAAAAGTCTTTTTACCTTTGATAAAATCATCTAAAATCTGCTGAGATACTTCTATTGAAGTATGCGGATACCACCCTGCCATTTGACCGACACCGTCAACTTTGGCATATTCATAAAAATCGTTTAAATCCTCTTGTTTCCAAGGGCGAATGAGTAACCGCTCTGTTTCCAAAACTACATGGCTTACATCAACATTTGCATTCATAAAATCCTCCTCATTTAATTCAATGTCCTTATAAATTGCGACCGCTGCCTTTTAAGTAACATAAACAGCTCTTTCATATTTTCATTACTTCATTTATGATACTTGCCGCCACTGTTAATCTGAAACGCTCTATAAATCTGTTCGCAAAGCATAACCCTTGCAAGCTGGTGCGGAAAAGTCATATCGGACATGGACAAACGCAAAACCGCCCTTTGTTTTACGGCAGGTGACAAGCCCCATGAACCTCCGATAATAAAAACAAGGTGACTGACACCATTAACCGCCGTATCCGCAATAAAATCCGCCAATTTTTCCGAAGATAATTTTTTCCCCTCTATGCACAATGCAACCACACTTGCACCTTTGGGAATTTTCGACAGGATTTTTTCGCCCTCTTTTTCCAAAGTCACCGCAATTTGAGCGTCTGAGGGATTGTCAGGCAAGCGTTCCTCGCCTATCTCCGTAATCGTAAAATTGCAAAAGGCGGTTAAACGCTTGTCATATTCTGCACAAGCCTCTTTCAAATAGCGTTCCTTTAATCCACCCACACATATAATTTGAATATGCTGCATATAAACTCCCCTTAATATAAAATTGCACCTGCCGTATTCTGTACGGGAGCAACCTTTAATATGAAGTCAACATCTTGTTTCATGCCATTTTCCGTTAATGCACAAAGTGCCGTTTGGTATGCCAATTCAGGCATATTGTTTTCTTTACTGATATGAGCCAAAATTGCCCGAGTCGTACCGCTTTGGACTAAGTCCGCCAAAAATTCCGCACTCGCCGTATTGGAAAGATGTCCATGTTTGGAAAGAATACGGCGTTTTAAGTCATACGGATAAGGTCCGCTTTGGAGCATACCTACATCATGGTTGGACTCTAAAACCACAGTATCACACCCTTTAACGGCTTTTTTCACTTTTGACGAAACATAACCCAAATCCGTAACAAAAGCCGTTTTGCGTCCGTCTGTCGTTGTTACGACATAACCGCACCCCTCCGCACAGTCATGAGAAACAGGAAACGGCTGAACAATCATGCCCTCAATATCCACACCTTTACCAATCGGCTCATACTCGATTTTATCATTCAAAATATTTTTTTCTTCCATAGCCGCAAGCGTACCGTCTGTTGCAAAAACGGGCAAATGATATTTTGATGCAAAAACACGCACCCCCTGTACATGGTCACTGTGTTCATGCGTAACAAATACAGCCTTAACCGCCGCAATATCAACATCATTTTCTTTTAATGCCAAACTGAGTTGTTTTGCACTTTTACCCGCATCAATCAAAACTCCCGCCGTTGCCGTTCCTATATAATAGCTGTTGCCGCTACTGCCGCTGAAAAGCGGACATAATCTTGCCATATCGCTCCCCCATTATTTTCTTAATCGCAAAAATATTATATATCGAATTGTCGCTTTCTGCAAGATAAACAGTAAAACG
>JBJEQG010000002.1:0-7083 GCA_051881635.1 Acutalibacteraceae bacterium | reverse complement strand
TTTTTCATATCTGTCTGCCACTTCCGGCTCGATAGTTTTACTTCTGTAATTTCTGTTTCCCACAGATGACTTTGGCATACAGTAAAGAAATCTTGCTGTCAGTCCTCTGCCTCTGAAAGTGGCGTTGCTTAATACATCTGATACAACTGAGGGCTGTGCCATAAGAAGAATTGTGAGTGCCGGGTTATTGATACATTCACTTTCACGACCGATACGGTCAACACGAATACTGTCACCCGAGTAGGCTTTCAGCATAACATCGATATTTACATTTCTGGTGTAAATGCCTGCAAGAGTATCAAATATTCCGCCCTCTGATGAGATAAGGGCTGCGTGACCGCCATTATCGGAAAGAACCGATACAAGTTTTTCTGTAGTGATGTCATCTACATAAAGCTGGAGTGGTTTAATCTCCTGAAAGTTCGCTATCTGTTGTGCCATCTGTTCGAGTTCATCCGGCTCTGCTTTCCCTTTTGCTATGGCATCTTCCAACGCTTTCTGCTTTTTCTCAAGAATATGTTTTTGCATTTTGTTAGCTTCAACAGATGCAGAATGCTGTCTGTTATAATTGCTTTCATATTTATTGACTGGTCTGGTCATTCCGTTAAGAACGGCAGATTTTCTCTCCGAAGGCGGAAGGATAATTTCTGCATAGGTATTCAGTGGTTCTATCCAGTCGCTCTTGCCCTCAATTTCAAACTTGCCCTGTATGCAGGTTGATATAACCGAAAGCGAAGCCGTTCCCGCCATATCAACAGGTGTCTGTGTACTTTCCGATATTTGTGATACATAATCTGCAATATCTTTTGGCAGAGCATCAATCGGAAACTCATCCATTTCAAAATCTCCAAACGGAATCGGCGGTTGCCAATTATCAGGCTTAGGATTGTTGTATTCATTCGGCGGAACATAATCAGGCTGTTCTGCAATTTTTTTATAATACTTGTTTGCACTTCTCCATATAGATGCCAGTTCTTTATCATCAAGTGGCGGGTTACATTTTTCTGCCTGGATACAGAACCGTTTCCTGGTTTCCGCTACATTCCCATATCTCTTCAATGCACGAACCGCCCAATTAAACATAGTGGCATTTCTGTTGCCTTCCGCAATCTCCTCACCAAGATTTTCAAAGGCATCTTCTTCGCCAAAGAACTGTGATAAATTCATACTGCCTTCTACAAAGAAAACTTCCGTGTTGTCATTTCCGTAGAAAAACCTCGCAGCGTCTAATGCCATAGTGTCAAAATAAGGAAAATAACTCTGAACCCTTTCAAGCAGATCTTTGTATTCTTTTGCCTTTAAACATTCATCAATAAAGAAAATTACATGAAATCTTGGTCTTGCTGATTTATTTCCTTTTATCTTTAAATGGTTACGGCTTGTGTAAATAACAAAAGACACACCTGGAAATGCCTGTTCCACATTTTCCTTATGAATCCAGTCCTCAGGGTTATCACTATGTGAGTTATCACAATCTACAACAAGGGTTGTTGTTCTTATGAAATTCGCCTCGCATCTGTATTTATTCTTGAACTGAATAAATACATGGTCATTGGCAACAGCCTCTTTAAATTCATCTTCACTTCTTGCAACTCTCTCATCTGTATAAAGACAGTTTTTTACATTCCCACAACAGGCAGCTGCCCACAAAGGTATTTCAAAATTACTCATTATGCTTTCTCCTTCAAATCATCGGTGAAATAACGAATTTTTATATTCTTTTGTTTTGCTTTTTTAATTTCGGCTGCCATTCCGTTTGAGATTTTATTACCAAACACCCATATCTGTTCGCATCTGCCAAGAAACACCATATTCATAAACATAGCCAGTTCTCTCTCCGTATGTTCAGACATAAACTGTGGCAAAAGCAAATGTGGAGCAAGTGGTATAGCACCATGGTCAACTGCAAATCTTGAATACTCCTTTGCTTTTTTGGTGTTACCCTCAATATCACCATTGTACGGACTGCAAATATACACAAGCGGTCGGAAGTTGGCTGCTTTGCGAGCCGCCTTTTCTTCCTTTTCAATTTTTGATAATGCATAATATGTAGTAAGATCTGAATATCCCTCGCTGTTGAATTTATCCATACGCTTAGTCCTCCTGTTCTATCAGAGGAAGGTTACCGTCTGATTTCATAAGGCTGTAAATGAACAAGCGACCTTGCTGAGTCCAGTATGTGTGGACTGCTGTATGCTGTTCACCACAGGGGTCATAATAAACATGAGTTTTGGTAGAGGTGTATCCTTTGTCGGAATACTTCTGATAAAGGAGCCATATCTTGTTACCTTGTTTAAACTGCACACCTTTGTCATGAAGATACTTATTCATCTTATTGGCACTCCAACCGTAGTCCTTTGCAATAACACTTATAGGCAGCACATCTCTGCACTGCAAGACAATATCATAATATGACACCTTAGGTTTCATCTCGGCTATCTGCTGATTCTGTACCGCTACTGTAGCTGTGAGTACTTTGGTTCTTTCACGCTCTTCTTTCAAAGCCGTAAATGCTGCAATGGCAAGATCGGGGTTGGCAATAAGGTCATCAGTAACATACATACCATGTCTGCGAATAGCAGGAAGTATCTCAGATGTCACCCAATGTTTGAACTTCTTTGCACCCGGCAGTTTGCTTGAAATGATAAGGCTATAAAGACCGCTTTCGTTGATAACAATAAAATCCTGAATGCCGCCAAGGGTGTCGCATTTTGCTACTCCCTTATCCTCGTCATCAACATGCTTTGCAATAGCATCTCTGGGGTTACTGTAGCCTAAAGCTGCCGCCACATCCTTACCTACGAAATAAGGCTCGCCGTTGATAGTGACCGTTCTTACAGAGCCAAGCTCTGCATTGTTGAATGTTTGTAATTCATACATACGAATTACCTCCGATTTCTTAAAAGTAAGGCATTTATCCTGCCTCCTATGGCTATAGGCAAAAGAAAACAGACAAATCCGAAGTACCTGTCCAAAAATATCAGGATATCTGCCTTCTGTGAGTTAAAGGACAGATACCCTGACTTTAAGAACTGATATTTAATCTTTTTTGTAGAACATCGTTTCAAACCCGTCTGCACGAAGCTGCAGTCCGGGAATCCAGGGCGGTGTTCTTCCCATCTGTTCGCATATAGTTTGTAACGATACATTTTGACTGCACTCAATAATGAGTTCATCATGCACATGACCTACAATAAAACAATGTGACAAAGTCCTCATTGCATAGCATAGAATGTCACGGCTTACTGCCTGAACAATATTTTCCACGAACTTAGGACCATAGCTTTCAATTCGCTCCCATTTCTTTGTACTTCCGATACCTTCATAAGTAACGGACTCACCACCGAATTTATTTTCTCCGATTCTCGGTCTTACATAGCAAAGCCGTCTGCCACTCGGCAACTGAATAAAGAGCATACCACTCTGATATATAAATGTAATTCCGTGTGTTTTCGTGGTTGTTCTCTCTTTAATTGCTGTTTTTACTGCATTGTCTACCTCCCACCAAAACCTCACTATATGAGGATTTGCCGTTCTCCAACTGTCCACAAGCGGCTGTAATTCTTCTTCTGACAATCCCATTTCCAAGGCTCCCATAGATTTCAAAGCACCTACCGAACCTCCGTAACCGAGAGCCAGTTCTGCAATTTTTCCTTTTTGGCGGAGATGACTGTTAATGCCGTGCTTTTCAACGGGTACTTTAAACATCTGACTTGCCGATGCACAATAAATGTCACCACCATTTTTAAAAACCTCCGCTCTCCATTTTTCTCCCGCAAGATGAGCAATAACACGAGCCTCGATTGCAGAAAAATCGGAAACTACAAATTTATATCCTTTTTTAGGCACGAAAACTGTTCTTATGAGTTCAGATAAAACTTCCGGAATATTATCATATAAAAGTGAGAGTGCATCAAAGTTACCGTCTTTGACAAGATTACGGACTTCCTCAAGGTCGGTCATATAGTTTTTAGGAAGATTTTGAAATTGTATTTTTTTGCCGGTCCATCGCCCTGAGCGGTTAGCACCATAAAACTGAAACATACCCCTTGCACGGTTATCTGCACACACTGCATTTTGCATTGCCTGATACTTCTTTACAGAGGATTTTGCAAGTTGCTGACGAAGTTCCAGTACTTCTGCGAGTTTCGGCGGGGCGGTTTTTAAAAGTTCGCTTACTTCCTTTTTGCCGAGAGAATCCACTTCAAGTCCGTTATCCGCAAGCCACTGTTTCATTTGTATCACGGAATTAGGATTTTCAAGTGCTGTTATTTCTTTCATTGATGAAGTCAGCTTTTCCTTTGTAATGCCGTCAATTCTGATTGCATTTGTCACCAAGTCCATATCAAGAGCAATGCCACGGTCGTTTATCTCCTGGTCAAGCCAGTATTCTTCCCATACGGAATCGGGAACAGGAAACTTACACAGTTTCTTCTGTATGTTCATTTCCACTTCAACATCCCGTTTGTTATAGTCCTTGAAAATATTCCACTTTTCCATATCGTGTCCGGGAAGATTTCTCGTTCTGCCACCATTCACTTTGGTTGGCTTGCACGGAACGGAAAAATATTTTATAAGAGCCTTGCCTTCGTCCATTTTCTGTTCAGAGAGTTTCAGAACTTCTCCGACAGCTTTAAGGGACAACGGCAGTCCCATATATGCCGACCACACCATCGAGCATTTCCAGCCTCTCGGATTGAGATATGCTCCAACAGAATCTTCCGGAATGCTGTAAGACGAAAAATACTGCGGATAGTTTCTGCGGAGATATGCCGACAGACAGACTCTTTCAAACTGAGCATTAAATGCCCACTTTGTAACTGTTTCATCAGTAAGTGCTTTTAATATCTCGTCAGGGATAACCTCACCTTGTGCAATATCTATTACTTTTACTTCTCCGCCGTCTACAGAATAGCCAAATAACAAAATTTCAAAATCGGGACTTTCAGCATAACGATAAACACCGCTTTTCGTCAAATCAACATCGCTGAATGTTTCAATGTCTATTGAGATTTTTTCCATATTTTCTGCCTTTCTGCTGATACAGGCAGTATGGGAACAATCCCACACTGCCTGTACAGTTTCTTTGTTTCTTCTGTTTATCCATTAGCAAGGGTGTCACGTTTCGTTACTCCCTTGAAATAGTCACAAATTGTCTTTCACGGATTTATAAATTGAAAACTGCATAAATCACGATTTAAATTATGAAAGAAAATCGTCATCTTCGTCTGCAAAATCGTCCTCTGCACGGCTCTTACCACCGAGCGGTTCTCCGTCTTTAATCTTCTGAAGATTATTCAGACCGCAGGCAATACCCTTATTGCCGTTGGAATTAAAAGCGTAAAAATTAACAGACGCTCTGCCATACACACCGCTGTATACTTCCGAAGTGTCAATAATCGGCTGTCTGTCTGCATCTACAATACCCGGAGCAGTTGAAGAGTTGGCATTGATAAAATACGAGTTTTTGTATGCCTCATCATCGGGTCTTTCAAGGTCACCGTCACGGAGAGGTGTCTTGATAGCGGAAAGAGGAGGTACGGATTTACCATTACCTTTGAGTTTACCTTCGCCTTCTTCATAAGCCGCCTGAATTGCCGCATTGACCTTGTTTACCGTAACGGTATCAGATTTCGGAATGATAAGGCTTACGCTGTACTTTGGTTTGCCACCATTGATGCTTTTAGGCTGATGCACATTTGCATAGCTCCATCTTGTGTTTACTCCTGTAATTACCTTTGTAGGATTTTTGAATTTTGCCATTTTAAATTTCCTCCTTAAAATCTTCTGCAGCATTTGCTGTCTTATTCATAGCCGGACGCTTGTCCGACATAGGTACCAAAGTCGGTTTGCCCTGCGGTTTCTCAATAAGACCGCCGAGCAGTTTATCAAATTTTGTCTTGCCGAGCATTTTTGTCATTGCCGTAATGTTAAGAACCTTATGTTCATACGGGTCAAATCCCGCATTCTTTACGGCATCGGCAACTTCTGATTCGTTGATGTATCTGCGGTTGGAACGACCTTCAACCACTTTCCAGTCAGTCCATTGTTTACCGTTCAGTGCCTCATTTAAAACGTATTCTTTAACATCACTTATCCATGAAACAAAGTCGTCTGCCTTTGAAAGAATGCTCTCTATTTCGTCGTCTTCCAGATTGTCGGGCATAGAAAAATCATACTGTGCCATTTCGAGATTATACTCAGCCCTTTTTCTGCAAGTGGCTTTGACTTTGCAGAACTGACAGTGTTCTCCGGCTTTAAACTCTCCCTCACCTTTTGCCGCAAGTTCTGCCGTGGGTTTCAGTGTATTATCTGCCCAGCCCAGCAGTTCTTCCTTTGAAATTTCAAAAGTACTTATATGTTCTCTTCTCGGCTGGAAAATTGTCATTAAAACTCTTTTAATATCATAAATTCCATCAAACAGCTGCAATGCTCCCAACGCATAGCACATCATCTGAGGATTGTTCTCCGCATTAACCAGAACCCCAACCCCGTATTTGAAATCTATAATCTGCAGAATGTCATCGGAAACGATAACGCAGTCACCTGTTCCGAAACCGTCCGGAACCCATTTTGAAAAATTCAGCCTTTGTTCCACAAGAACGATAGGATCTTTGCAGTGTTCTTTTGCTTTCGATATCTGCTCTGAAACATACTCTGCATAACTGTCAGTGCAGTCCGCCATTTCGTTATCAAAATATGTAAGATTTTCTGTCGGGTCTTTTACTTTCTTTCCGAGTGATGTCAAAATCTTATACTCGCAAAGGCTGTGTGCATCCGTACCTTGCTGTGCATACTCGCTTGTAGTATCTGCCGCATTTGCATTTAATTTAGCCGATGGCGGACATTCAAGCCATCGGTGACTGGAAGATGCAGACAATAATGCATGTAAATCAGGCACTTCCAATCACCTCCGCCTCAGCAAGCACTGACTCAAATTCTGTCGGAGTAATGTCTGACAGTTTTTCGGCACCGTGCTTTGTAATGATTGCTTTGACCTCATCGGTAAATCCTGCTCTCGATTTTTCCGCCAGTACCATTCTGACTTCTTCAAGAGTGACAACCTTTTTCTCTTCCTTTACA
>JBJEQG010000001.1:0-7105 GCA_051881635.1 Acutalibacteraceae bacterium | reverse complement strand
TGTCTTCAACGGCTTGTGCGGCAGCAGCAACAGCGTATTGTGTATAAAGGTCATTTTTTCTGACTTCTTTTTTTTCAAAATACAAGGTTGGGTCAAAGTTTTTAACCTCAGCGGCAACCTTTGCTTTTGTCAATTCTGGGTCAAATCTTGAAATTGTATCAATGCCACAAACACCGTTTTTCATGGCTTCCCATGTTGTATTGACATCATTGCCGAGCGGTGTAATGGCACCAATACCGGTTATAACTACTCTTTTGTCCATAAAATAAATTTCGTTCCTTTCTTTTTTGGGAAATAAGGGCGGTTATATAGCCATACCGCCATCTACACGAATAACCTCACCTGTAATATAGGCTGCCTCATCGGAAACCAAAAAAGCAACGGCATTGGCAATATCCTCGCCTGCACCGACACGCTTCATCGGAATTGAACCTAAAACGGCTTCTTTTGCCTTTTCGGGCATAGCGTCCGTCATGTCCGTTGCGATAAATCCGGGAGCAACGGCATTAACCGTCACGCCACGGGCTGCCAGCTCTTTTGCAACGGATTTTGTCAAACCGATTACGCCGGCTTTGGAGGCGGAATAGTTTGCCTGTCCGGCATTGCCGTTTAAGCCGACAATGGAAGAAATGTTGACAATTCTTCCGTGGCGTTTTTTCATAAAGTGGGAATAGGTACTCTTAACCATATTGAAAGTACCTTTCAAATTAACATCAATAACTTTATCAAAATCTTCTTCTTTCATGGAAAGAACCAACGCATCTTTTGTTATACCGGCGTTGTTGACAAGAATATCAATGCCGCCGAAGTCCTCTATAACAGCCGACACCAGATTTTTTGCCGATTCAAATTCGGCAACATTACAGGCATAGCTTTTTGCTTTAACGCCCAAATTTTCTATTTCGGAAACCGTTTCAGCGGCCTTGTCAGCGTTGCCGGCATAAACAACGGCAACATTAGCACCCAAAGCGGCAAGTTTTAAAGCGATGGCTTTGCCGATGCCTCTTGATGCACCTGTGACAATGGCATTTTTGCCTTGTAAATCAAACATAGATTTATTCCTTGACCGCCTCTTTCAAAGCGTCAAGTCCCTCCTTTGTTTCAATATTAAAAACGGAAACATCTCCGTTGATTTTCTTAATTAAACCTGCCAATGTCTTTCCGACACCGACTTCAATAAATGTATCAACACCCGCGAGAATCATATTCTCAACCGTTTGCTGCCAACGCACCGGATTTTGAACCTGTGCGGCAATTAGAGATTTATAATCGCCTGCATAAGGTTGGGCGTTGAAGTTAGCATAAATCGGAATTTTTGGGGTATTCAGTTCAACAGTCTGTAAGTATTCTGCAAGTCCGTCAGACGCCTCTGCCATGAATGGAGAATGGAAAGCACCGCTGACCGCCAAACGAACAGCTTTGCCCTTTTCCTCTTTCGCCATTGTACACAAAGCGTCGATTTCTTCCTCAGAAGCTGCAACAACGGTTTGTGCGGGACTGTTGTAATTAACAGGCCATGCTTTCTCAAAGTGAGTGCAGATTTCCTCAACCTTTTCCGGTGTGAGTTTCATAACTGCCGCCATAGCTCCTTTATTTTTTTGTGCCGCTGCGTCCATAAGGGCGGCTCTTTTACATACGAGCTTGAAAGCGTCCTCATATGAAAGCATATCGGCAAATGCCAAAGCAGCAATTTCTCCCAAAGAAAATCCGGCAATCGCACTCGGTGTAATGCCCATTTCAGCAACAGCCGCCGCTGCCGCCAAATCACAGGCAAAAACACAGGGCTGTGTGTTGATTGTAATGGAGAGTTCCTCTTTTGTTCCCTCAAAGCATTGTTTCAAAGTGCCGGGACGCACAGCCTCCGCCATATCAAAAACGGCTTTTGCGGCAGGGGAATTGTCATACAATGATTTTCCCATTCCGGGATATTGGGCACCCTGTCCCGAAAATACAAATGCAACTTTTCCCATAGTTTATGAGCCTCCTTGTTTTTTATTTATTCCAACGCAGCAAACAGGTTCCTGTTGTCAGTCCGCCGCCAAAAGCACAAAGGGCAACCAAATCGCCTTTTTTGAGAACACCTGAACGGTTTGCCTCGTCCAAAGCAATCGGCACACTGCCCGATGAAGTATTGCCGTATTTATTGACATTACAGAAAAAACGCTCTCTTGGAATGTCCAGCTTTGCCGCCGCCGCATTGATAATGCGGATATTTGCCTGATGAGGGATAACATGGGCAACATCGTTTTGCTGATAGCCGGCATCTTCAATCACCTGACGGATACCGTTTGACATGGCGGAAACAGCGAATTTATAAACATCGCCGCCCATCATGTGGAGAATTGCTTTTTGTTCCTCATGTTCATAGAACGGAGAGGAGTTTGTACCATGCGGAATTAGCAGAACCGTATCATTTCCCTGTGCCGTAATTTGAATGGAGAGTAAGTCGTCACCCTCGCCCAAAACTGCGGCAGCACCACCGTCACCAAAGAGAACACAGGTGGAACGGTCCGTCCAATCAGTCATGTTGGAAAGATTGTCCATGGAAACGATAAGTACATGCTTTACTCTTTTACGGGCAAAATAACCTGCGGCAACATCTAATGCATAAACAAAACCCGAACAAGCGGCGTTCAGGTCAAAGGCAGGGCAGGACGCTCCTAATTCCTTTTGAATCATACACGCCTGAGAGGGGGTTAAGTTTTCGCCTCTCATGGTGGAACAAATAATCAGGTCCAGTTGTTCGGGTGTGATACCGGCATTGTCAAGAGCATTTTGAGCGGCCTTGACACAAAGCTCGGTTATAGTTTCATTTTTACAGATGTGGCGTTCTTCGATGCCTGTTCTTGTGCGAATCCACTCGTCATTTGTATCGACCATAGTGGACAATTCGTCATTGGTCAGAACATAATCCGGAATAGCCTTTCCGGTGCCTAAAATGGTAAAACTCATAAAATGCTCCTCCGTTTTCGGAATTTTTTTGTTTTCAAAATTTTAAAAAAATCTGTCAGGGACAGAAGCTTTTGATGTATAATAAAAATGTAATAAAATCGGATTTTGCCGAGATATGTTCTTTTCGGATTGTGTTTGTTAAAAATACGGATTTGTTTTCGTTTTACAATCCGAAAAACAGCATAAAATCGAAAAATACAATCAATTTATTGTATAACGAATTAAAGTTTTTGTCAAGGCAGAGCCGTTTTTTGAAACGGAAAACAGCAAAATCCGACAGAAATGAAAAAAAGAAATTTAAACAGTGATTAAAAATGTTAAAAATGCCCTATTTACGATAAAAAACAGAGCTTTTAAGATGTACCGCAGCTAAATTGACTTTAAAGAATAAAAGAGGCGGTGTTTTAGGAAAAAAATCATAGTTTTGACGGCATATAGCACAAAAACGGTTGCAGATTTGACAAAAAGTTGATTGTAACAGTAAAAATTGCAAAAAAAGTAGAAAATAGAAAAAATATTTGATATAATGATAAGCGTTAAACTTTACAAAATCTGTTTTGCATCAGCTGCAATAATCCTCCAATAAACGGTTGAGTTCGGACATACTTTGTACGACAATGCCGTTTTGCAGCAGTTCTGCATCTGCGGGCGGCAGATTTGCAATACGCACATCGGTTTCCATGTATGGTACAGCGGAAGTTCCACGAAAAACGGCAAGCCGTCCGTTGTAGGTTTTGAGAATATAAGTTTCCTCAGAAGCCGTACTGTCTTGGGACACAAGCGGCGGCGTTGATTCCGTTTGCGGTGTTGTTGCGGCTGTTTGCGGCATGGACGGCAATAGGGCATACATGATAAAATTGCAAAGCATAAGAAAGCAGCCTGTAATACCAACTAATTTTTTCATTTGTTGTCACCTCGCTTTTTAGTTTTGAAAAAATTAAATGTTTTATACAGAATAGATTGGAAAAAAGAACCCAAAATTAAAAATAAGGTGTATTGACGGCAGAATTTTGAATATACGGCTTTAATATAGATAGGAGGTTATTTGATTTTGAGAAATACAGACATCAATAGGTTTTCGGAAGAAACGCCCTCAGTTTCAGGAGCAGTTGTCGCAAAATCTGTGGCAAAAAGAGTGCTTTCGGCTGTATTGAAGATTGTATCCACTGTTTTTTTGGTTGCGTTTATAACCTGTCTGATTATCGGCGTATCTATGATTTTTTATTTGATTGACCTCTCAAATGAACCGTTAAATATAGATTTACGGCAGATTAAATCCAGCCAGACCAGCTATGTCTATTATACGGACGAAAACGGCGAAGAACAGGAATATCTGTCGCTGTACAGTTCCTCCAACAGTATTTGGGTTGACTACAACGATATACCCAAGGCGATGAAAGATGCTATTGTTGCGATTGAGGACAAGCGTTTTTATGACCATAATGGCGTGGACTGGATTAGAACAGGCGGTGCCATTTTGCATTTGGCATCGGACGGTGCAAGCTATGGCGGTTCAACGCTGACACAACAGCTTATTAAAAATATAACAGATGATGATGATGTCAGCCTGACAAGAAAATTGCGTGAGATTTTCCGTGCCTTAAATCTCGAAAAAGAATATACCAAAGATGAAATTTTGGAGGCATATTTGAATATCGCCCATTTTGGCAGCGGTTGTGACGGTGTACAGGCAGCAGCGGATTTGTATTTCAATAAGGAAATTAAAGATTGTTCGATTGCCGAGTGTGCGGCGATTGCGGGTATTACCCAAAACCCGTATGCTTATACGCCCCTTGTTTATCCTGAGAAAAATAAGGAACGCCGTGAGGTTGTCATACAGGCGATGTATGACCAGGAAAAAATTACCGAAGAAGAGTATAACCAAGCCATGAAAGAGTCGGAAACAATGACCTTTGTCGGTTATACTTATCAGGAAGATGATGATGAACGCAGCGACTGGAACTGGTATATGGACCATTTGTTCCGTGAGGTTGTTGCAGACTTGCAGGAAAGTTTGAATATTCGTTCCGATGTTGCGGAAAAAATGATTTACAGCGGCGGACTTCGTATTTACAGTGCAATGGATATGAAAGCCCAAAAGCTTGCCGAAGAAAAAATGCTGGAAATGAAAGTGGACGATGAGGACTTAGAGGCTGCTTTTATAATGATAGGTTTTGACGGGCGTTTATTGGCAACAGTAGGCAGCCGACTTCCAAAAGAGGGGCGTCTGCTTTTGGACAGAGCCTCCAATGTACCTTTACAGCCCGGTTCAACAATTAAACCCATTACATCTTATGCTTTGGCGATTGACAAAGGTTTGATTAACTATTCCTCACTTATTCCCGATGAGCCTGTGGAAAGTTGGTTTGCTACCGGTGCGTCCGGTCCGAATAACTGGTATAATAAATATTATGGCAATATTACAGTGACAAGAGCGTTGAATATTTCCTCCAATGCAGCGGCTGTTCAGGTTATGAACATGGTTGGTTTGAGCAAAAGCTATGAGTTTGTCACTGAAAAGTTGGGGTGGCGTCATCTTGATGAAGAACAGGACGCCAAAAATCTTGGCGGTTTGTCTATCGGCGGTCTGCATGGCGGTGCAACGCTTGAAGAATTGACTTCGGCTTATGCGATGTTCTGTAACGGCGGATATTGCTATGACACTTACAGCTATTTTTATGTTACGGACAGCAGCGGAAATGTAATTCTTGATAATCGTGACATAGCCCGTCCCAGCAGAGCTATTTCTCAGGACAGTGCCTCTATTATGAACCGCCTTTTGTCACAGGTTGTCAACGGCGGCGGTGAAGCACTCGGCTATCGTGATATTATCGAAGGCTGGGATATTATCGGTAAAACAGGTACAACGGACAGTTCGTATGATAACTGGTTTGTCGGTGCATCTCCGTATGCAGCAGCGGCGTGCTGGACGGGTTATGATACCTCCAAAGCCATCACTTCGGGGGACCAATATAAGAATGCCTACCTGTGGCATGATATTATGGAGGAGTGGCTGAAAGGCAAGGCACATATCGACTATAAATTATCCGATAATGTTGTTGCCGCTCAATATTGTACGGTATCCGGTATGTTGTCCAACGGCTCTTGTTCAAATACGGCAACCGGCTATTATTCAAAGGATAATATGCCAGGAACATGCACTTACTGCTATAATTCCCATATACCGGATAATGATGATGACGATGACAACGGCAATAACGGTGATGATAATAACGGAGAAAACGGCAGTAATAATGAAAACAGTTCTGAAAATGGAAATAACGACACACCGCCTGATGAAGAAAGTACGGGTGGTGGTGATGTTCCCGATACACCGGCAGAACCTCCGACAGATGAAGGCGGTGATGTTTCCCCGCCTGATGGCGGAGATATTGTTGCCGGGAACACATAGTTATATGAGGCATAGCATATTACCAATAAAATTATGGAATGGGGAGTTTTAGTATATGGTACAGGTTGCAGTTATGGGATATGGCGTTGTAGGTTCAGGTGTTGTTGAGGTTTTGACAACACACAAAGACAGTATCGCAAAAAGAGCAAAAGAGGAAATCGGCATCAAATATATTTTAGATATTAGGGATTTTCCCGGCAGTCCTTTTGCAGACAAGTTTACAAAATCTTTTGATGAGATTTTGAACGATGAGGAAGTTAAGGTTGTTGCTGAGGTTATGGGCGGTGTAAATCCTGCCTATGATTTCACAAAGCGTTGTTTGGAAGCCGGAAAAAGCGTTGTGACATCCAACAAGGAATTGGTTGCAACAAAGGGTGCGGAGCTTTTAAAGATTGCGAATGAACATAATGTCAGCTATATGTTCGAGGCAAGTGTTGGCGGTGGTATTCCGATTATCCGTCCACTGAACCAATGTTTGGCTGCCAATGAGGTTATCGAGATTGCAGGTATTTTGAACGGCACAACAAACTTTATTTTAACAAAAATGATTACAGAAAATATGGCATTTGATGATGCTTTAAAAATGGCACAGCAGTTGGGCTATGCGGAACGCAATCCCGCTGCTGATGTTGAGGGTGCTGATGCTTGCCGAAAGATTTGTATTTTGGCATCGTTGGCATACGGCAAGCATGTTTATCCCCAAAGCGTACATACGCAGGGTATTACAAAAATCACACTTGA